>JAKSCH010000209.1 GCA_022360695.1 Gemmatimonadota bacterium | reverse complement strand
TTTCTGCGGAACGATGACGGGGCCGCCCTCGCGCTCTTGATCGGCGTCGTCCTGGTGGCCGCGTTCGTCCGCGGCGCGGTGTTCGACGGCCGAGCCGGGTTCTGCAACGCGATCTGCCCCGTGCTACCGGTCGAGCGGTTGTACGGCCAGCGTCCGTTGCTCGATGTCGGACGCGCACGTTGCGCATCGTGCTCCGCGTGCGGCCGCTCGTGCATCGACCTCGCGCCGTCCAGGTCGGTGAAGAAGCTCGTGAGCATGAAGGCCTCGCCGGGCGCGGGGACGAGCCCCGATGTCGCCGCTTGGGTGCGCACGCCGCTCGGCGCCTTCGCCGCCTCCTTCCCGGGATTCGTGGTGGGCTACTTCTCCGCCCCGGATGGCCCGCTCGAGACGGCCGTCACGGTCTACGCCTGGATCCTCGGACTATCGCTCGCGAGCTACACGATGGTGTGGCTCGTGGCTCGACTGGCGAAGCCATCTCCTCGTGTCGGGCTAGCGGCGCTCGGCGCGCTCGGCGCCGGTCTCTATTACTGGTTCGCGGCCCCCGGGCTCGCGACGGCGCTCGGCGCCCCGGGGGCGGCGGGACCGGCGTTCCGGACGGCGGCGCTCTCGTTCGTCTTCGTGTGGGCCGTACGCGCGTCGAGTGAAAGGACGAACCGTGTTCCGTGAGATCCTCGTACCCGTCGACCTGACGCCCAAGAACGAGCGTGCCGTGCAGATGGCTCGCGACCTGGCGACGAGCTTCGGCGCGCGGATCGTGCTCTTGCACGTGATCGAGCTGCTCGATCTTCCGTTCGAGGAGCTCGAGGAGTTCTATGCCCGCCTCCAGGCGCGCGCGATCACGCACATGGAGGGGCTCTCGCAGAAGCTCGCCGCGGCGGAGGTCCCGTTCGAGGTGCACGTCGAGTACGGGGACCGCACGCAACGCATACTGCTCCGAGCGCGCGAGCGCGGATCCGATTTGATCGTGATGGAGTCGCACGTGGTCGGTCCGGATCGAGGCCCTACGACGATCAGCTATCGCGTCGCCGTGGCGGCCGAGTGCCCGATCCTCTTGGTGAAGGGGGAACGGTCGCGGCCGCCGACCACCTAGCCTCCTGCGAGACATGGCGGACGCGCCGGCGACGCTGAGGACCCCCGAGACCCCACCCTGGCACGGGTACGAGATCCCCCGGGTCGCCGCCCTCCTCGATTCTGACCCGCGAGCCGGTCTGTCGGACGCCGAAGCCGGGCGGCGTCTGGAGGCTTGGGGGGCCAATCGGCTCACGGCCGTTGGGCGGCCGTCTTCGGCCACCCTGCTCGTCCGCCAGTTCATGAGCTCGTTCACGGTGATTCTGTTCCTGGCGGCCGCGCTGTCCGCGGCGTTGGGCGAGGTCGTCGACGCGGTGGCGATCGCGGCGATCCTCGTCTTGAACGGCGCGCTCGGGTGGTTGCAGGAATGGAGAGCCGAGCGAGCGCTGGCGGCGCTCCGGCGGCTGCTCCGCCCTACGGCGACCGTAGTCCGATCGGGTCACACGAAGACCCTGAGCTCCGAGGCTCTCGTTCCGGGTGACCTGATCCGGGTCGAGACCGGGGATCGCGTCGCCGCGGACGCCCGGCTGCTCGAGGCCACGAGCCTGCGTACCGACGAGGCCTCGCTCACGGGCGAGTCCGCCCCTGTTTCCAAGTCCAGTGCCGCCGTACCCGAGAGCGCGCCGCCGGCCGAGCGCGGTCCGATCCTCTGGATGGGCACCACCGTCCTGGAGGGGCGAGGGCTCGCGATGGTCGTCGCGACCGGAATGCAGACCGAGTTCGGTCGGATCGCCCACCTGACCCAGGCGATCGGAACCGAGGAGACACCGCTGGCCCGGAAGCTCGATCGGTTGGCTCGCCGGCTCGGTGCCGTCTCGATCGTGATCGCGGGAACGATCGGACTGGTCGGCCTCGCGCTCGGGCGCGAACCGCTCGAGATGTTCATGACCGGCGTGTCGCTCGCAGTCGCGGTCGTCCCCGAGGGCCTGCCCGCGGTGGTGACGATCACGCTGGCGCTCGGCGCCCGCGCCATGGCGACGCGACGCGCGCTCCTCCGTCGGCTCCCGGCGGCGGAGACACTGGGCGAGGCCACCGTGATCTGCACCGACAAGACGGGCACGCTGACCGAGAGCGAGATGACCGTCCGGGAGCTGTGGCTGCCCGGCGGAGAGCTCTCGACGACGGGCTCGGGCTACGATCCCGCGGGCCACTTCGAACGAGACGGGCAGCGGGTGGACTATCGCTCGCGCCCGGACCTGCTCGCCACCCTCGAAACCGGTCTCCTGTGCAATCACGCTCGGGTCGAGCACGAAGGCGACCGGTGGATCGCGCAGGGCGATGCGACCGAGGCCGCCGTGGTGGTGGCCGCGTACAAGGCGTGGCTTTCGGTGGAAGCGGCGGGCGCGCCCGTGGCGGAGCTCCCGTTCAGCTCCGAGCGTAAGCGAATGACGGTGGTGGAGCGTCGCGCGGACCGCCTCGTCGCGCACGTAAAGGGAGCGCCCGAGGTCCTGCTCCCCAAGATCACCCACGTGTTCGACGAGGGCGGGGACCGGCGAGCGGACCCCGCGGTGCTCGCCGCGGCACGCGGTGCGTACGAGCGCATGGCCGAGCGCGGCCTACGCACGCTGCTCCTCGCCAGGCGGCACCTCGACCCCGACGCAGAGCTCAGACCCGACGAGATCGAGGCGGATCTCTCCTTGCTGGGCGTGCTGGGCATCCTCGATCCGCCGCGCCCCGAGGTGCCCGACGCCGTCGCGCTCGCACGGAACGCGGGCGTCTCGGTGATCATGATCACGGGAGATGCGCCGCCGACCGCGCTTGCGATCGCGAAACGGATCGGGCTCCCGGTCGATCGCGCGATCACCGGGGCCGAACTCGAGAAGCTGGACGACGAGGGGCTGATCGCGGCGCTCGACGGTCGAACCGTGTTCGCCCGAACCATGCCCGAGCAGAAGCTGCGTATCGTCTCGGCTCTCCAGGCGGAGGGCCATGTGGTCGGCATGACGGGGGATGGCGTCAACGATGCGCCGGCGCTCAAGAAGGCCGACATCGGCATCGCCATGGGGATCCGCGGGACGGATGTCGCGAAGGACGCGTCGGACATCGTGATCAGCGATGACAACTTCGCGTCGATCCTGAGCGCCGTGGAAGAGGGTCGACGTCAGTTCGACAACATCCGGAAGTTCGTCCGGTATCTGCTCTCGTCCAATGTCGGTGAGGTGACGGCCATCCTCGCCAACTTGGTGATCGGCGGCCCGCTGATCTTGTTACCGATCCAGATCCTATGGATGAACCTGGTCACGGACGGTGCGACGGCGCTCGGGCTCGGGCTGGAGCCCGTCGAGCCGGACGTGATGCGGCGGCCGCCGCGCGATCCGACCGAGCCCATCGTCGACCGGAGCGGGCTCTATACGCTCCTCGCGCTCGGCCTCTACATCGGCCTGGCGACGCTATGGCTCTTCCAGCACTACCAAACCTCTCACGGGCCGGAAGGACTGCTGGTGGCCCAGACGGTGGCGTTCACCGGCATCATCCTGCTCGAGAAGATGAACGTCTTCAACTTCCGCTGTCTGCGGGGACCGCTCACCGAGGTCGGGGTCTTTTCGAACCGCTGGCTGCTGCTGGCCTGGACGGGAACCGTCGCGATCCAGATCCTCGCCGTGTACTACCCGCCGCTCCAGCGCATCCTCGGTACGACGTCGCTCGCGCTCGTGGATTGGCTGCACATGGTGGTCGTGGCGCTCCCCGTGTTCCTGGTTCCGGAGGCGATCAAGTGGCTCCTGCGTCTCCGGAACCGCACGGATCGGGGGCTCGTCACCGCGACACAGGGGGCCTGATGTCGGATTCCAGCTTACAGATCGATGCCTATACCTCCGCGGAGATCGCGGAGCGCGTCCGCGACGGCGGCGTCACGAAAGCGCGGCTCGGCTCGCTCGATCTGACCGCGCTCGCGGTCCTCGCGGGCGCGTTCATCGGTCTCGGGGCGGCGTTCGCTACGCTTGCCACGACCGGTGCCACGATGGGATTCGGACCGACGCGCGTCCTGGGCGGCGTCGCCTTCTCGCTCGGCCTCATCCTCGTCGTGGTGGCGGGCGCGGAGCTGTTCACGGGCAACAACCTGGTCGCGATGGCCTGGGCGAGCCGCTTGATCACGACGCGTCAGCTGCTCCGCAACTGGACGCTCGCGTTCCTCGGCAACTTCGTGGGTGCGCTCGTGACCGCTTTGCTCGTCTTCGCGACGGGTACCTGGGTGGCCGGCGAGCGAGCCGTCGGGCTGACGGCGCTCCGCATCGCGGCCGCGAAGTGCGAGCTCGGGTTTCTCGATGCGCTCGCGCGTGGGATTCTCTGCAATGCGCTCGTTTGTCTGGCCGTCTGGCTCTGCCAGTCTGGGCGAAGCACGACGGACAAGATCCTGTCGGTCCTGTGGCCGATCACGGCCTTCGTCGCGCTCGGGTTCGAGCACAGCATCGCCAACATGTACTTCATCCCCCTCGGCTGGCTGCTCCGGTCCGACGCGGAGCTCGTCGCGGCAGCCGGCGCGGCCGGGATTCCGCTCGAGAGCGTCTCGGCAGCCGGGTTCCTGGCCAATCTCGTTCCGGTGACGCTCGGCAACATCGTGGGAGGCACGCTGCTCGTCGCGGGCGTGTACTGGGTCGTCCACCTGCGACGCGGCGTCTGAGTCAGGCGGGCGGCGGCGGCACCGAACGCCCGATCGGGGAGCGCGGGTAAGACGACGAGCCCGATCAGGACGAGCTGCATGATCGCCCGGATGTCGGTCTCGCCAAGCCGACGCGCCAGCGCGTGGCGTGGTGCCTTCCACTGGAGCAATGCGGCGACGCCGCCCGCCAGAACCACCCCGTGGATCGAATCGAGCAGCACCAGCGCCGCGCCGGCCAGGAACATCGCCAGCGCTGCCGCGAGAGTCGTGTGACCGGGATCCGGGTCGCGCTCGCGGCGCGATCCACGGGTGTTGGAGGCGATGTCGGACGTGCCACGCGACGTCCGGTGCGGCGATGGCACGCGCGGCTGGCCCGAGCAGGCGCCGTTCGGCGCTGGAACCAGTACGGTTCGTCCCGCTGGTCCGCGATGAGGATTGACGGACGGCCAAGACGATCGACGCGCGAGCCCCGCCCGCTACAGGGGCGTGGCGCTCGACGTGCGTACTCGCCGTCGGTCCGCTCCGTTGGCCGCTACCGGTGACTCCATCAGACGAAGCACCTCGCTCCCGTCGATCTCCTCGGACTCGAGGAGCCTCGCCGCGATCGCGTCGAGCTGCGCGCGGTGAGCGGCCAGGGCCGAGAGCGCGGAGGTCTCGGCCATCTCGAGAATCTCCCCCACCTCCTCGTCGACTCGTCGGGCGGTGGCCTCCGAAAACTCGCGTCGACGCGCCATCTCCTCACCGAGAAACACGGCCTCATCCCGCCCGGTAGCCATGGCACCGAGGGCGTCGCTCATGCCCCATTTGAGCACCATCTGTCTGGCGAGCTGCGTGGCCCGTTTCAGATCGTCCTCCGCACCGGTGCTCCTCGTCTCGTAGACGAGCTGCTCGGCCGCTCGACCTCCCAGCACGACGGCGATCCGATCGACGAGCTCCTCCCTGCGGTAGAGGTAGCGCTCGTGTTCCTGGAACTGCTGCGTGGCCCCCATGGATCGGCCGCGGGGGACGATGCTGACCTTGTGGACCGGGTCGGAGGAAGGCAGCGCCGCCGCGACCACCGCGTGCCCGGCCTCGTGGATCGCGAGGAGCTTGCGATCTTCCGCGGAGAGCACGAGCCCTTTCCGCGCCAGCCCCAACAGGACGCGGTCACGAGCCTCCTCGATGTCCTCGGCGGTGATCGCGGTCTGGCGCTTCCGCGCCGCACCGAGCGCGGCCTCGTTCAGGATGTTCTCGAGGTCGGCGCCGCTGAGACCCGGCGTTCCCCGTGCCAGCCGCTCGAGGTTCGTGCCCGGAGCGAGCGGCTTTTCCCGTGCGTGCACCTCCAAGATCGCGAGACGATCCGCCGTAGTGGGCAGATCGATCACGACATGTCGGTCGAACCGTCCCGCGCGAGTGAGCGCGGGGTCGAGGATGTCGGGACGATTCGTGGCCGACATTACGATCACGTTCTCGCTGGGCTGGAAGCCATCGAGCTCCGACAGCAGCTGGTTCAGCGTCTGCTCGCGCTCGTCGTGTCCCCCACCGATCCCGGCGCCGCGTCGTCGCCCGATCGAGTCCAGCTCGTCGATGAAGATGATGCTGGGCGCC
>JAKSCH010000315.1 GCA_022360695.1 Gemmatimonadota bacterium | reverse complement strand
GCGAGGATCGCGAGCCGGCCGATCGCCGCGCCGGTGCGCGCGCCGAGAGCGGAGCGCTCACGGGCCGTAACGGCGGATCCGAGAGCGGATCGCCGTCCGCGGGCCGAGCCGAATCTCTTGCGGACCGTCGAACCGACCATCACCGACGTCGCCTAATGTCCGATCGCCAGTCCGTCCTTACGGGCGTCCGACGCGCCCGCCCACCCGCGCTCCAGTCGCATGACGAGCTGCCCGCCGCCGAAGGAGGTACGCTCCCAGTCCGCGATCTCGTGCCCCATCGCTTCGAGCGCGCTCGCGAGATCCGGCGTGATGTTCTCGATCGCCACGCGAAGACCGCTCAGGTGTCGGAATCGGGCCGCGTCGATCGCCCCCTGCGGATCCATCCCGAACTCGATCATGTTGAGCAGCACCTGCGTATGGCCCTGTGGCTGCATGGAGCCACCCATCACGCCGAACGCCATCAACGGCTCCCCGTCGCGGGTCACGAACCCCGGGATCAGCGTGTGGAAGGGGCGCTTGCCCGGCGCGACCTGGTTCGGGTGTCCGTCCTCGAGCGTGAACCCCGCGCCCCGGTTCTGGAGCACGAACCCGGTCCCCGGGACCACGACGCCGGAGCCGAAGTACCCGAAGATCGAGTGGATGAACGAGACCATGTTGCCGTGGCGATCGGCGACCGAGAGGTAGATCGTCTCGGTGGCGGTCGCGAACGCACCGGGCTCGACGCGCTCGGCGGCGCGCGCGGGGTCGATCAGCTCGCGACGCGACTCGATGTACTCGGGCGAGATCAGCTCCTCGGGATCGATCTCCATGTGGTCCGCGTCGCCCACGTGTCGCGCGAGATCGGCGAACGCGAGCTTCTTGGCCTCGATGAGGTGGTGTAGGTATTCGGCCGAGTTGTGACCCATCGCCGCGAGGTCGTAGGGCTCGAGCAGCGCCAGCATCTGGAGCGCGGCGACGCCCTGACCGGCGGGCGGAAGCTCCCACAGAGTCCAGCCCTTGTAGTCCACCGAGAGCGGCTCGACCCAGCGCACCTCCATGGCCGCCATGTCGTCGATCGTCAGGTACCCGCCCAGGTCCGTGAGCCCCGCGACGACCTTCCGACCGAGCGCCCCGCCGTACATGGCTGCCGGACCTCCCTCGGCGATCGCCCTCAGCGACGCGGCGAAGTCCGGGTTTCGAAACCACTCGCCCGCGACCGGTGCTCGCCCGCCATCCACGAGGTAGGTGGCGGCCGAGCCGGGGTCCGCGGCCAGCTTCTCGACCTGACCGGCCCAGTCGCTCGCGATGATGGGGGTCACCGGAAAGCCCTCTTCCGCGAGCGCGATGGCCGGCTGGAGCAGCTCCGCCAGCGGCTTGGAGCCGTAGGTCTCGTTGAGCGCGCCCCAGCCGGCGATCGCGCCAGGCACCGTCACCGCGCCCGGGCCCGAGCCGGGGACCCGGTCGAACCCATCGGCGCGGATCCGCTCCGGGGTCATGTGCGTCCCGGCCCGCCCCGTCGCGTCGAGGCCGACGAGCCGGCCCTCCTCGGCGGACCAGAAGAGCGCGAACAGATCGCCTCCGAGCCCCGTCATGTGCGGCTCGACCAACGAGAGCACCGATGACGCGGCGATCGCCGCGTCGAAGGCGTTCCCCCTATCCTCCAGGACGCGTAGCGCCGCGGCGGATGCGAGCGGTTGGCTGGTCGCCACCATGCCGTGCGGGGCGTAGGCGGTCGAGCGGCCCGCGACCGGGGCAGGGGTCACCGACGGGTCTTGGGCGAGCGCCGGTCGGACGGGCTCAGCGACCACGAGGGCGAGCCAGACGAGAGCGGTCGGGATACGTGTGAGCGAGGATCTGGACACGAGCACCTCTCACGAGACGACTCCGGTGAAGGACGAGCCGAAAGGTATGCGCCTCCTCGGGCGTCCCGCACCGGCGGTCCGCGCTGGAGGCGCGCCCTCACCAGTCGGCCATCGCGTCCCAGACGTCGTTTCGCGTGATGTTCGTGAGCCCGGTACCGTCGGCGCGCATCGAGTAGATCTCGGGCCGACCGCCGCGTTTCGTCGAGAAGAGGATGTGCGTCCCGGTTCGAGACCACCGCGGGAGCTCATCGACGCCCGCCCGACGCGTGAGGTTGATGGGGCTCGAGCCATCGGCGTTCATGACGTAGATCTCCGCATCTCCGACATCTCGGTATCCCGTGAAGGCGATTTTCGCGCCATCCGGCGACCAGGCGGGGCCGCGCGCCCCCCCGTCGAAGGGGAGCCGTCGGAGGTCGGAGCCGT
>JAKSCH010000433.1 GCA_022360695.1 Gemmatimonadota bacterium | reverse complement strand
TCGAGCGCGAGGACTGGATCGCGGCCGCCGACCCGCCGAGCGAGGAGCTCGTCTGGCTTCTCGGTCCGGAAGCGCTCGATTGGGTGGAAGAGCGGGCCGGCTCGCGGTGGGATCCGGAGTCTCGGGCGCTGGCGACCACGGGATTCTTCGTGCTGCGCGGCCGCGATACGACGCGCGGCGATCACGCGTTGATCCGCTGCGGGCCACACGGCGCGCTGAGCGGCGGGCACGCGCACGCCGACGCGCTCGCGATCGACCTGAGCCTCGCGGGTCGGCCGTTGCTGATCGATCCGGGAACCGCGAGCTACACGGACCCGGAGCTCCGGGGGTGGTTCCGGTCTTCCGCGGCGCACAACACCGTGACGCTCGGCGGCGCGTCGTCCTCGGAGCCGAGCGGACCGTTCGGCTGGTCGACGAAGGCCTCGAGTCGCCTACGCGCCTGGCGAGCGCTCCGGCTCGTCGACTTCTTCGAGGGTGAGCACGACGGCTTTCGGCGTCTGGGCGCCGGCCTGAGCCACGAGCGATCGGTGCTCTACGTGCGGTCCGGCTACTGGGTCGTTCGCGATCGGATCGGGGTCGGCGCCGGCGAGCGCGAGCCTCGGGCCCACTTCAACTTCGCGCCGGGTCTGTCGGTCGAGCCCGACGATCGGACGCTCCGCGTGCTCGACGCCGATGGGGCGCCGTTCGCCACGATCACGGCCCTGGGCGCTTCCACGTGGGAGCCGTGTCCGGGTCGCGCGGCCCCCGCCTACGGTCGGGTGCTCCCGGCGGAGGCGTGGGCGGCGCGTTCCGATCGTCCCTCCGAGGTCGTGAGCGGGATCGACGGTGTCGCGGAGATCGTCACGCTGATCTCGCGCGAGGGGCTGCCGCTCGAACCGATCGCGGAGTCGGCCGGGGCCGCGTGGAGGATCGGCGAGCGTGGTGACCTGCTCGTGCTCACGTCTCGCGGTCGACGGACCCTGACGACCGACCCGGGGATCGAAACCGACTTCGAGTGGGTCTGGGCGCGCCGCGGCTCCGGTCGCGGCTGGTCGGCCGCGTTCGCGCATGCCGGGCGTCGGCTGCGTCTCGCCGGCGGAGCGCCGCTCGAGCTCTCCGAGACCGCGGGGTCGATCTACGTGGAAGGATCGGGAGACGCATCCGCCCCGGATCTCCACGTCGAGTCTCCTTCGCCCGAGGTCGGGACCGTGGTCGCCGCGTGGTTTCGGGATCTCTAAGCTCCCGCTGGCTCGGCAGTTGCAACAAGAGCGTCGCGAACCGAGACGACCCCGTCCTGGGCCGGACGGAGCGGGCGGACCTCCTCAAGCGTGGTGAGATAGCCCAGAATGTGTGGGATTTGCGGCATCGTCCTCAGCGAGCGCTCCGACCGGGCGCTCGAGCGTGAGTTCCTCGAGAACGCGCGAGACACGCTGACCCACCGGGGACCCGACGACGCGGGGCTCCACATGGGTCCACGGGTGGGGCTGGGTCATCGACGCTTGAGCATCGTCGACGTCGCCGGCGGGCACCAGCCCATCTCGAGCGAGGACGGCGCGCTACACCTCGTGTACAACGGCGAGGTCTACAACCACCGGGACATCCGATCCGGGCTCGAGCGCGCGGGGCACCGCTACGCGACGAACTGCGACACGGAGACGGTCCTCCGGCTCTATCAGCAGCGTGGCGCGTCGGGCGTGCGAGAGCTCCGGGGCATGTTCGCGTTCGCGATCTGGGACGACCGTACCGGCGAGCTGTTCCTCGCCCGCGATCGCGTCGGCATCAAGCCCCTCTACTACGCCGAGCTGTCGGACGGGTCGTTGTGCTTCGGGTCGGAGATCAAGGCGGTGCTGGCGCTCGCCGGGTTCCGACCGACCCTCAATCGGGCCGCGCTGCCCGATTACCTGGCGAACCACGCGCCGTCCGGGACGGATACGCTGTTCGAAGGCGTCCGGCGTCTCCTCCCCGGACACACGCTCCTGTGGCGCGACGGTACGCTCCGGATCGAGCCGTACTGGGACCCGGGGTTCCCCGATGCGTCCGAACCGCTCCACCCCCCGGCGGATCCCGTCGGCGAGTTCCGCGAGCGGCTGACCGAGTCGGTCCGCCTGCGTCTGATGGCCGACGTGCCGCTCGGCGTGTTCCTTTCGGGCGGGATCGACTCCGCGGCGATCACCGGGCTCATGGCGACGATGGTCGACGAGCCGATCAAGAGCTTCTCGGTCGCGTTCGAGGAACGGTCCGCGAACGAGCTGGGCTACGCCCGGCAGGTCGCCGAGGCGTTCGACACGCAGCACCACGAGGTCGTGGTGTCCCCCGAGCGCTTCTTCGGGAGCCTGCCCCGGCTGATCTGGCACGAGGACGAGCCGATCGCGCACCCCTCGAGCATTCCGCTCCACCACGTCGCGGTGCTGGCGGCCGAGCGCGCCAAGGTCGTCCTGACGGGGGAGGGGAGCGACGAGCTGCTCGGAGGCTACGGTCGCTACTGGCGCACGCTGGGCAATCAGCGACTCGGCGGCGTCTACCGCGGCATGACGCCCCGGGCGATCCGACGCCTCGTCGCATCCGGCGTCCGGTCGCTCCCGGTCACGTCGCACGTTCGGGCCAAGCTCGAGCGCACGTTCCTGTGTCTGCCGCCCGACGTGTTCAGCATCTACCTCGACAACTTCGCGGTGTTCTCGCGCGCCCGACAGGAAGAGCTGCTCGCGGGGCCGACGCGCGACGCGCTGCGTGAAGCGCGACCGTACGAGCACGAGGCGCGGCTGCTCGAGGCGACGCGCGGGCTCAGTCCGCTCAACCGCCTGCTCCACCTCGACCTGCGGACGTACCTCCACGAGCTCCTCATGAAGCAGGACCAGATGAGCATGGCCGCGTCGCTCGAGAGCCGCGTCCCGTTTCTCGATCATGAGCTGATCGAGTGGGTGGTGCGGCTCCCGGAGGAGTGGAAGCTCGAGGGCAGGACGACGAAGCGAGTCCTTCGAGAGGCGATGAAGGGCGTGCTCCCCGAGTCGATTCTGACGCGCCCGAAGATGGGCTTCCCCGTGCCGTTCGGCGCGTGGGCTCGGGGTCCGTACAACGCGTACGTTCGCGACATCGTTCTGGGCGGCCGCGCCCGCGAGCGCGGGGTCTTCGACCTGTCGCACGTCGAACGGCTCGTGAGCGAGCACGAAGCCGGCGTCGATCACGACGAGCGTCTGTGGGCCCTGCTCAACTTCGAGCTCTGGCAGCGGGCGTTCATCGACGGCGAAGCGGTGAGCACGCCGGAGCCCGTCCGCATCGTGGCGACGGCGCCATGAAGATCCTGTGGTTGAAGACCGAGCTTCTGCACCCCGTCGACAAGGGCGGTCGCATCCGTACGTACCAGATGCTGCGGGAGCTCCGGAAGTCCCACGAGATCACGTACCTGACGCTCGACGATGGGACGGCCGGAGAGGAAGAGATACGCAAGGCGGACGAGTACTGTCACGAGCTGATTCGGATCCCACACGCGCGCGCCCCGAAGTTCACCCCGAAGTTCTTCGCGGAGCTCGCGGCCAACGTCTTCTCGGATCTCCCGTACTTCCTCCAGAAGTACCGCGCCGATGGCATGCGCGCCGAGATCGAGCGTCGCGATCGGGACGGTTCGTACGACGTGCTCGTCTGTGACTTCCTGGTTCCGGCCGTCAACCTCCCCGGGACGCTCGATCGACCGGCCGTCCTGTTCCAGCACAACGTCGAGGCCGAGATCTGGCGGCGGCACGCGGAAGTGGCCAGCGACCCGATCCGGACGGCCTACTTTCGCTCGCAGTGGCGCCGCACCGTGGCGTTCGAGCGCGCGGTGTCCCAGCGATTCGATCGAATCGTCGCCGTGTCCCGACAGGACAAGCAGACGTTCGAGCGCGAGTACGACCTGACCGACGTCGCGGTGGTCGAGACGGGCGTGGACATCGACTTCTTCCGACCTACGGGCCGCCCGATCGTGCCGAAACGGATCGTCTTCACCGGCTCGATGGACTGGCTCCCGAACGTCGACGGGATGCAGTGGTTCGTCGGCGAGGTGTTTCCGGCCATCAAGGAGCGACACCCCGACGCGTCGCTGGCGATCGTCGGCCGCGACCCCGGTCCTCCGGTCCGTCAGCTGGCCGAGGGTCGGGACGACGTCATCGTCACCGGTACCGTGGACGACGTGCGGCCGTGGGTCGAGGAGGCCGCGGTCTACGTCGTGCCGCTCCGTATCGGTGGGGGGACACGGCTCAAGATCTACGAGGCGATGGCGCTCGAGCGACCGGTGGTGTCGACGGCGGTCGGCATGGAGGGCCTCCCCATCCACGACGGCGAGGAGCTCCGCATCGTCGACGAGCCGGCCCGGTTCGCGGAGCAGGTCTCCGATTTGCTATCAGACGCCGACGAAGCGCGCGCCCTGGGCTTGCGGGCCGCCGAGCGGGTTCGGAGCGATTTCGGGTGGAGCACCGTTTCACTCGACTTCTCGCGGTTTTGCGAGGAAGCGCGGGACGGCGTGAGCCCGGTCGGGTCCGAGCCGTCCAGCGAGGAAGAGGAAGTGGCAACGTGCGTATAAGTGTGTTCGGGTTGGGATATGTGGGGGCCGTCTCGGCCGCGTGCTTCGCGCGCGATGGCTTCGATGTCCTCGGTGTGGACGTCGCCGCGAGCAAGGTGGACGGGATCAACGACGGCGTCGCGCCGATCGTCGAGGAGGGGATCCAGGAGCTCGTGTCGGAGGTCGTCTCGGCCGGAGCACTCCGCGCCACGACCGACGCGGCCGAAGCGGTCGCGGAGACCGACATCAGCATGCTGTGCGTTGGCACGCCGAGCCGACCGAACGGGAGCATCGATCTCTCCTACGTGGAGCGCGTGTCCGAGCAGATCGGCGAGCAGATCGCCCGGAAGATCGAGCCGCACGTCGTCGTGCTCCGCAGCACCGTCATCCCGGGCACGCTCGATGACATCGTGGTACCCACGCTCGAGCGCGCGTCGGGGAAGCGAGGGGGCGACGGGGTCCACGCTTGCATGAACCCCGAGTTCCTCCGCGAGGGAACGTCGATCCGGGACTTCTACGATCCCCCGTTCACGCTGTTCGGGGCGACCGACGACTTCGCCGCCGAGCGTTTGACCGAGTGCTACGCGCACGTCGACGCGCCGATCTATCGCGTGTCGGTCAAGGCGGCCGAGATGGTCAAGTACGCGTGCAACGCCTTCCACGCGGTCAAGGTGAGCTTCGCGAACGACATCGGGAACGTGGCGAAGGCGATGGGGATCGATGGCCAAGAAGTCATGCGCGTCTTCTGCGAGGACACGAAGCTCAACATCTCGCCATCGTATCTGAAGCCCGGGTTCGCGTTCGGCGGATCGTGTCTTCCGAAGGACGTCCGAGCCCTGACGTACGAAGCGCGGCGTCACGACATCGAGACCCCGATTCTTCGCGCCGCGCTCGAAACGAACGCCGGGCAGGTCGACCGGGCGGCACGGATGATCCTCGAGACGGGCGCCCGTAGGGTGGGCCTGTTGGGGTTGAGCTTCAAAGAAGGCACGGACGACCTCCGTGAGTCGCCGATGGTGGCGCTCGCCGAGACGCTGATCGGGAAGGGGATCGAGCTCCAGATCTACGACCGGAACGTTCGCGAGGCGGGGCTGATCGGCGCGAACCGGGCGTACATCGAGGCTCACATCCCGCACATCTGGAGCTTGATGACGGAGAGCGTCGAGGACGCGGTCCACGGCACGGCCGTGATCGTGCTCGCCAACAAGGACGATGAGTTCGCGCGCGTCGAAGAGCTGCGCTCCGACGACCAGATCGTCGTCGACTTGGCGCGAGCCATCCCCGGGCATACGTCGAGCGACTGGTACCGCGGGATCTGTTGGTAGAAGGCGAGGGGCAGTGAGCCTCCCGGCGGACAGAGCGACGACTGCCGGTTAGTCCTCCGTCCGGGCCCGCGGGCGCAGCCACGAGGCGACGAGCCCCAAGCCGAGGCCCGCCGCCGACCCCCCGAGCGTCGCGACGGGCGCGAGCAGCAGCTGCGTCATCGCCGGGGCCATGACGACGGAGGCGACCGCGGCGCCCAGCGTGACGGCCAGCGCCCTACCGCCGCGCCAGAATCCGAGCGGGAAGAACAACAGCGCCAGCCACGCCGCGTCGCGATGCCGTTCGAGACCGCCGTTCCCCCAGCTGGGGGGCAAGAAAAACGCCCACCCGCTTCCCGTCGTGAAACCGAACCCGCACCACTCGCGGGCGGCGACCGCGAGACAGAACGTCCCGTTTTCGCGCCATGCCGATACAGTGAGCGAATCGCCGCGCTCGAACCCGTCGAGGGCATTCGGTTGCAACAGATCGGCGGGGGTCAACCGAAGGACGTCGATCGGGCGGGCCAGTCGCAGGATCAGCTCCTTGTCCGCCGATCCGAACGTCATGAGCGAGGCGATCGAGTCACCGGTCGGAGCGAGACCGACGAGAGGCCGAAACTCGGACTCGAAGAAGACGCTCGCGATGTCGACCTCGAGTCGGCCGACGGGCTCGTCCGACGGCCACGAGACCAGGTCGCCTTCGCGGAGTGGCGCGCCGGTCAGACGCTGCCGCGCCACGATCCCGCGGTACGTTCCGCTGTCTGTGGCCACGGGCGTGACGACGAGCCGACCCGCCTCTCCGGGGATGCGCGGCTCGAGCAGCAGCGCGATCGCCCAGACGTAGAGCACCAAGCCGGTCCCCCAACCGATCGTGAGTCGCTTCGCCACGCGTCCGTCGGGGCGGAGGAGCGTCTCGATGTGTGGACTCAGGAGCCCCCCGATCAACCCCCCGAGACTGTTCATCACGACATCGCCGACGCTCGCGTCTCGACCCGGTATGAAGAACTGAGTGGTCTCGATGCTCCCCGAGAGCAGGAACCCGAGGGCGAAGACGAGCAGCGGGCCCGGTCCGAGACGCCGAGCGCCGATCCCCAAGGGCACGAACATGGCGATGTTGAGCAGCGCGTCGGCCAGCCCGCGGTCTCCGCACAGGATGCAAAAGCCGGCGCTCGTCGGGACGTCATCCGGGCGGAGCGTCCCGTACAGGACGAGAGCCAGCCAGACGCTGGTCAGGATCGCCCAGTGGGCGCGGGTCAGCTTGAGCATGGACCGGAGCAGGCGCGCGCGAAGCGCGTGATGAACCGTCGGCTCTGGGCGTTCAGCACGTTCTCGTCCGGATCACCGTAAGCGAAGGATCAAGAGCGTCCCATCGCCACCCGGCACATCTCGTGCCTCCCCCGCTCGCCCCGTCCGGCAGCGAGCAGAGGGTCGAACCGATGTCACCGAAAGGTCCGTGAACGTTTGCCGCCCACTCCCCACCGACCGAGGCGTGCGCGGGGTATCCTCCCCGCAGCGACTGTCTAGGCCGGTCAGCTAGGCCGCAGTTCAGCCGCGTCCGGCCGGGTCGCAGCGGGGAGGATACCCCGCGCACGCCGATCCACCAGCGGTTCGTACGCGCCGCTCGACGCTAACGAACCACCCCGTTCGTAGCGCTGTTCACGAGGCTCAGGTTCGCACCGGCCCCGCCCGGAGCCGAAGCGTGACACTCGACCGTCGCCCCCGCCGGCGGCCGCTCACAGTCGCCATACACCGGCCCGATCTTGTAGCTCTCGTAATGGTTGTCGATCCCCGCCGGCGTCTGGACCAGGAACCGATACTGGAACGGCCCCGGCGCCACGACGTTCTCGTACACGAGCCGGTTGCCCTTCGGCGAGATCGCCCCCTGCCCGTGCGTACCCGACATGTAGAGGTACGTGTGCGCCGACGTGTTCAGCGTCGTGTTGCGGATGATCAGGTTGTGCGGCGCCGACAGGAGCTGGTGCATCCGGCCATCGCCGTTCTGCCAGCCCTGCGAATCCGGTCCGATGTTCGAGTAGACGTTGTCCTCGAACAGGATGTTCGAGAGCGGCACCGTCGCACCCGCGCTCTGCCGGAGCAGGTTCACGCCGTGTTTCGTGTCGAAGATCCGGTTGCGACGTACCGTGATGTCGGTCGAGCCGCAGTCGTTTCCGCACACGCCGCTCTGCGCGCTGCTCTTGAACAGGAAGGCGAACTCACCGCCCTCGATCACGTTGCCCTCGATGAGGACGCGACGGACGTCCTTCCACTCGATCGGCGCCAGGTTGTGATACACGCCCTGCCAGGAGGCCGGCGTGAGGAAGTGGTTTCGTCGGATCGTGATGTCCGAGGGGTGGTTCCGCACGCCGCCCGCGCCGCCCGACATCACGCCCTGCGACGCACCCATGATCAGGTTGTCGTGGATGTGGATCGGCCCCGGCGTGTTCCAGAACACGATGCCCTGCGTCTGCGTGCTCGGCTGGTGACAGTCGGCCAGCACGGAGTAGCGGATCGTCACGTTCGAGGCGTTCGCCTGGATGCAGCGGTGCAGGTGGTTCGTCCCACCCGCCTTCGGGTGCACGTAGACGCGATCGACCAGGATCCGGTCCGCGACGTCGTCACCCCCCTTCATCATGATCGGGCCGTTCGCCTTGTGGAGCGATGACGTGACCTCGAGCAGCGACAGGGCCCAGCCGTCGGCGCCGTCTCCGATCATGATCGTCCCGTTGCCCAGGTCTCCCACGATCTTGGCGAAGTCGAGCGTGGTATCGACGCGGCTGCTCGCGGACGCGCCGATGTCGGTCGCGATCCGCACCCAGCCGTCGTCTCCCCGGTTCCGGAGCGTGAACTGACCCGTGAACGTGGCCCCCTTCTCGAGGAGGATCTGCGTCCCCGCCGTGGCGGCGTCGATCGCGGCCTGTAGATCGCCCCCCGCGTCCACCCGAATCGTGTTGCTCCAACCGCCGCTCGGGAGCGTCGGGAGCGAGCGCGGGAGCTCGGGTACGGTCACCGTGCTCGGCGGCGGCACGTTTCCACCCCCGCCGTCGTCACCGCCACCACCAGCGGGATCTGTTACGACGATGCTCGCCGTGTCCGTCGTACCGCATGCCGCCACCACGATCGCGGCGGCTCCGATCGCTTTCGCGACAACACGTCCGGTTGAGTTCACTGAGGCGACCGACTCGTTGAGAGAATTCCAGTCCGCGGAGGGGCAGTGCGGCGTCGCACCGTTGGCATCCGTGGGGTAGACCGCCAACGACGTCTCTTCGCCGACGTCCAGCGTGTCCGCCTCGGGTCGGACGTTCAAGGCGATCTCGCCAACTGTAACGGTTGCAAAGCCTTTGGCTCCCGAAGGCGACATCGCGGTCACCTGAGTCCACCCGGAAGACCGCGCTTCGACCCTTCCGGAACCGTCTACGGTGGCCACTCCCGGCTGGCTGGATGACCACGAAAAAGGCGTGCCGGACACGGGCTGACCTCCCGCATCCGTCCCGCTGGCCGTCAGTTGCACCGTTTGCCCGGGTTGTGCGATGGTCGCCACCGATGGCGACACGTCGACAGTCTCGACCGTCGGTCGCACCGTGATTTCCGCGACGCCGGTGTGCGAGCCGAGCGTGGCGCGGACCTCCGCGGTCCCCGCACCTCGGGCGCGAACGACGCCGTATTCATCCCCGCCACGCGTCTCCCTCGTGACGGTGACCACGCTCGAGTTCGAGCTGGACCACTCGAAGCCGGACTCCGCGATCGAGTTGCCGCTCTCATCGGTTTGGTACGCCCGCATGTCCAGCGTCGCGTCGATGCTCACCAGCGTATCGCGCGCCGGGGACACGATCACCGCGTTCGGCGTGCGCCGGACGGTGACGCGGGTCGAGTCTTCCTGACCTTTCTTTCGCGCCCGCACCAAGGTCTCGCCTTCCTGGACCGCCCGGATGCGACCGAGATCCGACACCTGCACCACCCCGGTGTCATCGCTCTCCCAGTCGAACCACTCGCGTGGGATACGAAATCCGTTCTTGTCGCGCGCGACGATCTTGATGTCCATCTCCTGGTTGATCGTCTCGAGCGTGTTTTCGCCGCTCCCCAGCGAGAACATCACGGGGACCTGCTCGACGACGACCTCGGCCGTGGCGCGCTCCCCGTTGACGGAGACCTCGATCACGGCCGTGCCCTGGCTGAGCGAAACGACCCGACCGGCGCCATCGATCTGCGCGATGTTCGGGCTCAGGCTCCGCCACAGGAATCGGTTCAGGTTGGAGGGTCGACCCTGACCGTCGGTGCGGGTCGCCGTGAACTGACCGAGATCGGCCAGCGCATCGAGGTCGATGACGGAAGGCGTGATCCGCACCGTCGACTTCTGAATCGGCACCGGACCCAGATGCTCATCGCCAGAGCAGGCGGCGACGAACGAGACCGAGCACACGACGACCGCGACGTTTCCCGCGCGGGCAAACATACCAGAACCCATCCCGGACCCCTCCACTCCCCATCGGCCGAATCACCAAGCCGGTTGATTTGGCCCGCGACGCCAACGCTCACGACGCGGCAGCGACTGGAGTCTTGCATTTAGCAAGCGTTGTGCCGACTCAACAGTCGGGCGTCTTGCAAGGCTAAATGGTCCCAGAATGAGGACTTAGGGCGGCGAGACCCTTGGAACGCTTCTTGATTTGGCGGAAGGGATTCCGGCACGATCGGCAATCCTTGCCGGTTCGATCCGCGCCACCTCCCGCCGATGTTCCGTCGGCGGGCTCACGCGGTCGCGGAGATCTGCCTTCGATCGGCGGGAGCGGTACGGCGCGCTACGGGCTCCGCCCGGCGCTCGAGCCAGAGCTGGAGCACCAGGAGCCGCCAGATCATGTGGCTGTGGTCGCGCCGTTTGCTTCGATGCTCGTCGATCACGCGTCGAGCCGCGACCGGATCGACGAATTCGTGGAGCCGCGCGCCTGGCGCGAGAATCTCGTCGCAGCGTCCGGAGAGCTCGTTTCGGAACCAATCGCGTAGCGGGACCCCGAACCCGTGCTTCGGTTTCGTGAACACGAACGATGGGACGAGTCCTTCGAGGGCCCGACGAAACACCATCTTTCCCCCATCCGTCCCCCACTTCATCGACGCGGGGAGCGAGAACGCGAACTCGGCCAGGTGGTGGTCCAGCACCGGGACCCGCGCCTCGAGCGACACCGCCATGCTCATGCGGTCGACTTTGGTCAGGATGTCGCCCGGCAGATAGGACTGCGCATCGACGAGCGTGAGCCGGGACAGGAGACTCCGCCCCTCGGTCACACCCCACCAGCGGTCGACCAGCGTCTCCAATCGGTGCCCCGCCGCGGCGACTTCGGGTCGCGCCACCCCCCCTTCCGCGATGTCGAGCGGTTGTCCGATCTGCCCCGCGTACCGACCTGGCGTGGACCGTGAGAGCTCGAGGAGACGGTTTCGTCCGTACGCCGCGTGCGGGAGCCGTCGCGCGACCGCTCGGAGTCCGGTTCGGAACGGCGCCGGGAGCCATACGTCGCGTGCGGCCACCTCGTGATATCGCGTGTACCCGCCGAACAGCTCGTCACCCCCATCGCCGGACAGCGAGACGGTGACATGCTGGCGCGCGAGCTCGGACACGAGCAGCGTGGGGATGGCGGACGAGTCGGCGAACGGCTCGCCGAATCCGTCTACGACGCGCTCCACGAGCGCGTCGACCTCGGGGCGAACGATGAGCTCGGTGTGCTCGGTGCCGAGCGCCTCGGACACGCGCCGCGCGTCGGGCGCCTCGTTGAAATCGCGTTCCTCGAACCCGATCGAGAACGTCTTCACCGGGCGATCCATTTGCCGCGCCATCGCCGCCACGATCGCACTCGAGTCGACTCCGCCCGAGAGAAACGCGCCCAGCGGGACATCGGCCACCAGACGGTATCGGACCGATTCGAGCAACAGACGCCGTACCTCGGCCGCCGCTTCCTCTTCGGTCAGATCCGTGCGCTCCTCCACGATCGGCGACCAATAGCGCTCGATCGTCGCCCCGCGCTCGCGCGTCCACACGAGGTGATGACCCGGCGGCAGCTTCCGCACGCCCCGGTAGATCGTCGCCGGGTCGGGCACGTATCCGAGCGAGAGATAGTCCGCCATCGCGGCGGGCTCGATCTCGGTCGGGAACCCATCGAGCGCTCGCAGCGAGCGGAGCTCCGACGCGAACGCGAGACCGGCCTCGCGCGACTCCCAATAGTACAGCGGTTTGATCCCGAGACGGTCGCGGACGACGACCAGCCGCTCGCGCGCGGAATCCCACAACGCGAATGCGAACATGCCGCGGAGACGACGCGTCAGATCGAGACCGTACTCTTCGTAGGAGTGGACGAGGATCTCGGTGTCGCTTCGCGTCTCGAAGCGGTGCCCCGCCGCTTCGAGCTCGGATCGGATCTCCGCGAAATTGTAGATCTCGCCGTTGAAGACGACGTGGACGGATCCATCTTCGTTCGAGATGGGCTGCGATCCGCCGGAGAGGTCGATGATGCTGAGCCGACGCATCCCGAGCGCGACGCGATCGGTGACCATCGACCCCTCTTCGTCGGGCCCGCGGTGAAGGATCGCCGCCGTCATCGCGGCCAGCTCCCCGGTCCGCGTCTCGCGCGTCCCCGGTCGGTCTATGAACCCCGCGATGCCACACATCAGCCGCCCTCCCGAGTCGTCCCCGCGGAACCTAGCGGGGCGCCCCGACGGGCTGCGGGAGTCGAGCTCGCTGCGTCGGGAGCGGACGCCGCACGACGGGCCGGAACGCCTGCTGCGCGGTGTGCTTGAGATCCTCCGTGAGGATCGCCAGCAGACCCAACCCGAGCCACAGGAATACGGTGTGCGCGTACGACCCGAAGACCCCGCACGCCAGGTACCCGACGAGGCCCGCCTCTATGTAGTTGACGTTCGAGGCGATGTCCGGGAACGCGCGTCCATAGCGCTTACGTATCCTACGTCCTCGCGCGATCGCCAACACGAAGGGTATGAAGAAGAGTGCCGCTCCGATGTAGCCCGTCTCAGCGGTCACGCGGAGAAACGTGCTGTGGGTATCGCGCGCACCACCCCCGATTTCGGTCTGCGCGCTGTTACGGGCATACCGATAATGCATGAGGTTGTAGGCGCCGAGCCCGACGCCGAACACCGGTTGGTCGGCGATGATGCGTCCGGCGATGCGCCAGATCTCCATCCGCTGCTGCATGGAGTTCAGGTCGTGCGCCTCGCTCGTGTCCCCCACGCGCACGGCGCGAGTGAAGTTTATGAAACGATCGAACGTCCCTTCGGGCGCGGCGAGGATCGCGAAGCCCAAGAGCACCCCCATCCCGACGAGCGCCTTGATCTTCTTTCGGTTCGTGAGAACCGTCAGCATGGCGAAGATCGCCAACGCGAGGAACGCGCCTCGCGAACGGGTCATGAGGATCACCATGGTCATGACGATCACCGCCACGAGCGCCGCCTTGCGGATGAGATCCGAGCGGTCCTTGAGCAGGCCCGTCGCGATCCCGAGCGCGAGGAACGTCACGGCCGCCATATCGTTCGGGTTCGCCCAGGTCCCGTTCCACAACACGCGATTCTGAAGCGAGTATCCGTAGACGAACGTGTTGAACAGCGCGCCGCGAATCGGGTGCGTCGCATAGAGGAGCAAAAAGAACACGAGGAAGAAACGAACCCGCGCCGGGTTCGTGAGCACGTTGACCGCGACGAGCATGATCAGCCACAGCTTCCCGTAGTCGACCACGCCGCGTGACCACGCGACCTGCGGGAACTGGCTCTGCGTGTAGGCGACCGCGCCCCAGATCAGGAACGCCAGCAGCCAGCCGAGCCAGTACGGCATCCGTCGCTGCCCCTTCTCGACGATCAGACCCGCGGCGGCGGCCGCCACGGCGTACGACGCCCCCGGGAACCGATACGTGATCACGATCACGAAGTAGATGAGGAACGCGACGAACGAGAGGCTCCAGTCCACCTCGGTCCACACCCGTCGCAGACCCGACCAGCCCTTCTCTACGCTCTCGCCCAAGGGCGTCGAGGGGCGGGGCATCGCCCCGGCGCCCGACGGGCCGGGCAAGCCCGGACGGAGCGGGTGTCGGGGGTTCATGCGGCGTGCGGGGATGTGGCGACCGGTGCCCGACGGTCTGCACCGAGAAGATCGTGGTACATCTCGCCGAGGGCCGTGAGCGCTGCCTCGACCGTATACCGGTTCTCCGCGCGCGCGCGACCCGCCGCTCCCAGACGCTCCGCGAACGCTTCGTCCGACAGCAACCGATCGAGCGCCGCGGCCAGCGACTCCGCGTCACCCACCGGGACGACGAGACCCGTCTCGCCGTCGACCACGGCATCCGGATTGCCCCCGACGTCCGTGACGGTGAGCGGGTTGCCCGCGGCCATCCCCTCGAGGATCGAATTCGACAGCGCTTCCGTGTGCGAACAGAGCACCGAGATGTCGAACAGGTGGTGCAGGTTGTCTTGTCCGTGTCGTAGCCCCGCCAGGTGAACCCGGTCCTCGAGTCGAAGATCCGCGCGGAGCTCCTCGATCTCGGGTCGGCACCGCCCCTCGCCGATCAAGACGAAATGTGCGGTCGGGTGCCGACTCCCCATGCGCGCCGCGGCGCGAAGCAGCGTCACGTGGTCTTTCTCCGGTCGCAACTGCGCCACGATCCCGACGACCTTCGCGTCGGTCGGGATCCCGAGCTCGACTCTCCGTGCCTCGATGGCCTCGGGCGCGGCGGGCATGAACGCGTTTCGGTCCACGAAGTTCGGGATGATCCGCACCTTGGCCGGCGACACGCCCTCCGAGACCACGAGATCCGCGACGGCGTCGGTGTTCGTGACCACCGCGTGCGCCCAACGGTTCGCGAGACGGTTCGCCCCGCCGTGACCTCGACCCGGGGGCGACAGAAACCAGCGGCGACTCGCGATCACGGCCGGGATCCCCGCCAACCGGGCCCACGGGACACCGAGCAGATTGCCGTAGGAGTCGTGGGCGTGGAAGACATCGGTCCCGCGACCGCGGAGATGACGCGCGAGCCGCCACCCCTCTCGCACCCAGTCCGACCCGCGCAGGCTGCGCACCGGTAGCACTTCGTACGTGATGTCCGCCGACTCGTATCGGGCACGCAGCGGCTCGTAGTCATTGAACGAAACCACCTCGACGTCGTAGCGCTCCGGGTCCAGTCGCTCCGCCGTGCGAACCGCGTTGAGCTCGGTACCCCCGATCCCGCTGTTCGCCAAGCAGAACGTGACCCGGAGGCGTCGCGTCAAGAGGCTTCGGCCTCCGCATAGTAGTAGTAGTTGACGTATTGGTCGTAGTAGGGCGCATGCTCCGGCACGGCGTTCAGAATCGCGCCGACGATCGGTAGATCGACGTTGCCGAGCATCCCGAGCCGGCTCCGCGCCATGCCCTCCGACGTGGTACCGGCGCGGAACACCATCACGACCTTGTCGGACCGCTGCCCGAGAATCAGGGCATCGGCGCCCGCGGCCAGCGGCGGTCCGTCCGTGACGACGACGTCGTAGGACTCGCGAGCCTTCGTCAGGAAGTCGTCGAGCACGTCGCCGCCGATCAGCTCCGCATCCGAGGAGAGGGCACCCGAGCAAATGATGTCGAGGTCCGGCGTGTCATGACGCCGCGTGATGTCTTCGAGGCTCGCCTTGCCCGCCAGGTGCTCCGTGAGTCCCGGGGAGCGCGGGAACCCGAACACGGCGTGGAGCCGGCCGCGCCGTACGTCGGCGTCGATCAGCAACGTCCGAAGCCCCGACGACGCATAGGAGATCGCGAGGTTCGCGGCCACCACCGACTTGCCTTCTCGCGGCGTCGAGCTCGTGATCAGGATCTGACCGCCGCTCCCGCCGTCCGCGCCGTTGCCGCCGTTGGCGTGCGAGAGCTGGGTCCGGATCGACCGGAACGACTCGACCGCGACCGCGGCCGCCGCCCGGTTCCTGTCCGGCGCCTTGAGCTGCGGCACGACGCCGAGCAGCGGTAGCCCGAACTTGTCCGAGATGTCGTCGGGGTGTCGGATCCGCTGGTCGAGCCGATCGCGGACCAGGACGCTCCCGGCCGAGACACCCAGACCGATCAACGAGCCGAGGAGCACGAAGAACGCGGGAAGCGTCTGCGCCTCGGGCCGGCTCGCCTCGAACGCCCAGTCGAGCGGCTGAACGCTCGTGAGCGCCGTGCGCTCGGCGAGCCGGGCCGCTTCCAGCCGCGTCCTCACGTTCGTGTCGAGCTGCTCGGCCAGCTGTTTCTGGCGATCCAGCCGCGCCTGCTCGATGGTCCGGACGGGGATCTCGCGGAGCTCCTCCGCTCGCGCCCCGATCTGGCTCGACAACGTCGCTTCGCGGTTCCGCAGATCGAGCTGCAGCTCGCGGATCAGCGCCGGCAGCTGGACGCGGTGGATGTCCTCGATCTGGCTGGAGATCGCGACGACCTGCGGCGCCTCGGGCGTGTACGTGTACAAGAGCGTCCGCATGTCCACTTCGAGCTGGTCGAGCTGCGCGATCGTCGCGCCGATCGGCGGCGAGCTCGTCACGGCGGGGACGAGTCGAAGCCGCAACACGTTCAGCTGTCCGTTCCCCTCGCTCAGGATCGCATCGAGCTCGGCCAGGTCGGCCTCGATCTGATCGAGGTCGTACTGTTGCTGGAAGAACTGCCCGAACACGGGGTCGGCGAGATCCGCGCTGCCGGCGCCCGGCACGACGACCGGCGTGCGCTCGCCGGGCTTGGTGATCGCGTCCACCCGGAAGTTCTCGAGCGCAAACTCCGCCGCGGCGAGCCGCGCGGAGGTCGACTCACTCTGCTGCTCGAGGATCTCGACCTGTTCGCGGAGTCGACCGTTCGTCAGCCGACGCGTCGTCTCCATGTAGCTCTCGATGAGCGCGTTGTGGATCTGCGCGCCCCGAGCGGCGTTCGGCCAGCTCAGCTCGGAGTGGATGATATCGGCCCGGTCGTCATACCGGACGGAAAACCGCGTAGCCAGACCCCGCGCTCGCGCTTGCGGCCGCGTCAGGCCGAAGACGAGGTCTTCACCGATGTCGGAGAGCTCGCCCGCGGAGGGATTCCACGCGATCCCGATGGTGGAGCCCACCCCCGCGCCCAACGTGCCCTCTTCGACCAGCATCTCTTCCTCGCCGCGCACGGCGAGCAGCTGGTACCGGTTTCCATCGACGACGCGTATCGCGTAGGTGCCGGGCCGGAGATCATCGCCGACCTCGATGTGATCGAGGATCGCGACATCGACCTCGTTCGGATCGGGCGAAACCTGAGCGATGTGCATGCGGAACCGACGGACCACCGGCTCCAGCACCGCGTTGCTGAGCAGCACCTCGGCCCAGCCGGAGCCGCTCAACACGTCGTTGGCTCGGACGGGTCCCTGGTTGCGCTGGCCGGCCTCGAACCACACCGAGGCGGACGAGCGGAACGACGGCGCTTGCGTGCGCGAGTAGAAGAATCCGAGCACGCCGCCGACCACCATGGCCGCGAGAATCCACCACACCTTGTCACGGAGCGCGGACATCAGTCGACGGAAGTCCGCCGATTCGCTGTCACCGGCCATCATCGGATATCGATAGCCGCCGCCGTGATGTGCGACCTCCGAGTAGCCTCCCTCGTACTGGACCGGGAGGGCTTCGCCGTCGTTGCCGTTCACGTCCCCAACCTTGATTGTCGCGACTCGAACTCGTTTCCACGCGTGCGGAACCGCCCGCGGGCGACCCGAGACCGGAGCAAGTCCAGTGCCGGTCGTGAAACGCCGAAACCTCGTCTCGGGCCTGAGGTTTCGGGCCCTCGACGCCCCCGCTTCCGCCTCGGGGTTTCGAAGCGCTGTAGATCCAAAGCAACAAGGCAAATCGAGTTGAGGCGCGCCGGCCGCGTTGGCGGACGGGAGGTCGCGAGCGACGCGGCTCGTCGGGGCGCCGTCGCGCCCGCCGCCGACCGAGGGCCGCGAGCCGATCGCTCCGCTCGTCGACCAAGGGCTCGCGTCGGCCTCGCCCGGCGCTCGCGGAGCCGAGAGCGGCGGCTCGACCGGAGTTGCCTCGGTTGCCCGCTCGCAACGCGCGTCGTGCGGGCTCCTCACACGCGGGTCCAGCGACCCGCTGCGGTCGACCATATCCTCGCTCCCAGCGCGACATCGCTCGGACGACCACCCGCCTCGACGTTGGCACCGCGCGACAATCCTTCACGTCTCGTAGATTCCCGGCCTCTCGGAGGTGGCCCGATCGCCTAAGGGGCGCATTTTTTGAAACTTGGCTCGGGCGCGTACGGGCTCGGTTCGGACGTCCGGGAGACGAATCCGGCGGTTCCCGGCCACCGTTTCAGGGCTCTAGCGCCTCGAAATCGGCGGGAGAACCGGGGTTTTGTTGCGTTTGCGACTCAACGCCTCGGCGAAGGGTCGCGGTAGGTGTCGCGGCGTCGCACATTCAGGGTCGGCGGGTCGGCTCCCGCAGCTTGCACGAGGCGGGGAGCAGCTTGCACGACGCGGGCGGTGGCGGCGCGGGTGGAGAACGGGCGGACGCGAGGGGCGTCCCGGTAGAGCGAACGGCGGAGAAACCTGTGCAAATCGAAGCTCCCGATGTCGTGGATGAGGTGTCGAGCGAGGACCTGCCGGTGGACGACCTCGATGACGCGGGTGGTGCGATCCTCGGTCCGGACGAGCGGGCGAGCATCCGAATCCTCGTGATCGACGACGAGCAGAGCATCCTGGATAGCTGCGAGTCGGTGTTGACCGCGGATGGCTATCAGTGCGAGGTCGAGCGGAAGGCCGACGATGCGTTGCACCGCTTGAAGAGCCAGTCGTACGACATCGTGCTCATCGACCAGAGCATGCCGCAGGTCCACGGACTCGACATCCTGGCCGACATCCGCCAGCGCTCGCCCTCGACGATCGCGATCATGATGACGGGGCACGCGACGACCGAGGCCAGCATACGAGCCATGCAGGCGGGAGCGTGGGAATACGTCCCGAAGCCGTTCACCGCGACGCAGCTGCTGGTCGTGATCGGGCGGGCCGCCTACAACCTCCTACGTCAGCGGACGCTGTCCGACTCGTCCAAGCGAGAGGGACTGCTCGTCGACGGTCGTGTCCGGATTCTCGGCGTCTCGAAGCCCATGCGTCGGGCCGTCGAGACGGCGATGAAAGTCGCCAAGACGGATGCCTCGGTGTTCATCACGGGCGACAGCGGTACCGGCAAGGAGCTGATCGCGCAGTACATCCACTCCGAGAGTCGACGGTCACGGAAGTCGTTCGTCGCCGTCAACTGCGCAGCGCTCCCGGGCGAGCTGCTCGAGTCGGAGATGTTCGGCCATCGTCGCGGCGCCTTCACCGGCGCGGTGCGCGACAAGCCCGGGCTCCTCGAGGTGGCCGACCAGGGCACGTTCTTTCTCGACGAGCTCGGCGAGATGCCGATGCCGCTCCAGGCGAAGCTCCTCCGTGTGCTTCAAGACGGAGTGATTCGGCGGGTAGGCAGCGAGAAGGACGACGCGGTGGTCGACGTTCGCTTCGTGTCCGCCACGAACCGCGAGCCGGAAGCCGCGATCCGCGAGGGCGTGCTTCGACAGGACCTCTACTTCCGGTTGCGCGTCGTGCCGATCCACCTGCCGCCTCTGCTCGAGCGAGCCGAGGACATACCCGACCTCATCAAGCACTTCATCGACCACTTCTTGCGACGACACCAGCTACCCGGGGCGGCCCCCCCCAGATTCACGCCCGACGCCATGGAGACGCTCGTCCGCTACCCGTG
>JAKSCH010000516.1 GCA_022360695.1 Gemmatimonadota bacterium | reverse complement strand
CGAAGAACGTCACGTCGGGGAGCCACTGGTGGTGGATCCGCGGCGACTCGATCGCGCGCCCGAACCGCGAGCCGGTCATGCCGTGGTCCAACACGTTGAGCGCGACCTGGAGCGTCGTGTTGATGATGGTGCGACCCCCCGGGCTCCCGATCACGAGGATCGGCTTCCCATCCCGCGCGATGATCGTGGGCGTCATGCTCGACAACGGACGCTTCTCGGGGGCGACGAGGTTGGGCGGCGTTCCGATCGTGCCGCGTGAGTTCGTGCGACCCGGGATCGCGTTGAAGTCCCCCAGCTAGTTGTTGAGCAGGAAGCCGGCGCCGGGGACCACGATGCTCGAGCCGTAGCCGAACTCCAGCGTGTACGTGACCGAGACGGCGTTGCCCTCGGCATCGACGACGGAGTAGTGCGTCGTCTCTTCGCTCTCCGCGAGGAACGTCCCGTTGAAGTCGGCCGAATCGCTCTCGGACGCCTTGAACATGTCGATGCTCGAGCGCAGTCGGTCCGCGTGCTCCTTCGAGGTCAACCGCGCGATCGGCATGTTCGGGTTGAAGGCCGGATCCCCGAGATAGAGCGCGCGATCCGCGTACGCGCGGCGCATCGCCTCGGTGAGCAGGTGGAGATAGAGGGCGGAGTTGTGTCCGATGTCGGCCAGGTTGTAGCCCTCGAGGATGTTGAGCATCTGGACGAGCGCCGTCCCGCCCGAGCTCGGCGGCGGCATGCCGTAGACGTCGTATCCGCGGTACGTGCCGTGGATGGGCTCCTGCTCCACCGCTTCGTATCGCGCGAGGTCTTCCTCCGTCATCAACCCGCCGTGCTCGCGCATGAAATCGGCGAGCAGCTCGGCGGTCTCTCCCCTGTAGAAGCCGTCGTGCCCATCCCGTTGGATCCGACGCAGCGTCTCGGCGAGATCGGGTTGCTTGAAGATCTCGCCGGGCTCGTACAAGTCCGTCCCGTTCTTGCGGAACGCCTCGCGCGTCGCGTCGTACAGCGGGCCTTCCCGTCCGGGGAGCGACTCGAGCCAACCGCGCATCGCCCACGTCGAGGGGAACCCATCGGCCGCGAGTCGAACCGCGGGCTCCACGACGTCTTCCCAATCGAGACGCCCGAGCTTCTGGTGGGCCATCCACATCCCGGCGACGGTACCCGGCACGCCCACGGCGAGCAGCCCGATGTGGTTGGAGTTGTCGACGACCTCGCCGTCCGGGCCGAGGTACATGTCCTCGGTCGCCGCCAGCGTCGCCTTCTCGCGGAAGTTGAAGGTCGTGACGTGTCCATCGGCGCCGTGGTATACGAGGAAGCCGCCGCCACCGACGTTGCCCGCGGATGGGAGCGTCACCGCCAACGCGAACGCCGTGGCGACGGCCGCGTCGATCGCGTTGCCCCCGCGCTCGAGGACATGCTGTCCCGCCTCGGACGCCAGGTAGTGGCTGCTCACCACCATCCCGCCCTGCGATGGCGCCGCCATCCGTCCCGACTGCGCCGGGAGGGGTCCGAAGCACAGCCCGAGCGACAACGTCGCGTACAGCCCGGCGCGCGCGTACGGCCGTCGCGGCGTCTCGGGTCCGTCGCATGGGCTCACGCCCGCCCGCCGTGCACGTCGCCATCGTCCGCTACCCGTCACGCGTCTCCTCCTGCCTGGGTTGACCTCCGGACCGCCGGCGTCCGGCGCGCCTCGAACCTCCGCAAACTCGTGCGGCGAGTTGCGCCGGGAAACCCCGCCGGGGCTGGCTCCGGCGTTGCAGCCCTTTCGGCTGGCACGGATACCCACGGCGAGCCGTCGCAGTGTCGCCTGGATGTTTCGAGAACAGGTAAGCTGCGTTGGAGCAACGACTTGTCGCTGATACTCGAAGCGATCGCTCTCGCGTGGATCGAGCCCCGGTCTCGGCAGAACGCGGGCTCGGCTCGCGAAACGCGATTCTCGTCTTGACGGTGAACCAGGAGGTCGGTCGATGACGGGGGGCTCGGAGGCGAAGCACCGGGGCAAGCAGGAGGAGAACCCGTTCCTCCTCGTGCCCGACCCGGACGCGGGACACCCCGGTGCCCCCCCGAAGGACATCGTCGCCCGGCTGGCGCGCGTGCTGTCCGCCGCCAGGGACGAGACGACGTTGGCCGCTCCGATCCGGGCCGTCACCGCGGCGTGGCTCGACGAAGAGGGCTGGCGGGTCGGGCTCGCCGTCCTTCGAGCCGAGGACGGGTCGGCGATCGCCTCGGCGCTCGCGGTCGCGGATCGCGACGGCGTCGACGCGTGGCGCGACGCGGTCGGCGAAAGCGACGCGAAGGCGCTCGCCTCGCTGCTCGAGGGCTCGGAGTCGACGCTCTCATCCGAGCAGCTCCCGCCGCCGATGGCGGCGCTGGCGGCAGAGCGGACGCTCGATCGGTGCGACCGGTTTCCGATCGAAGCCGGCGATCGAGTCGTGGCGGCCGTCCTGCTGCTCCGCGCCGAGGAGGCCGCTCCCTCCTCTCCGGTCCGGGCCGGGATGGAGGTGGCGCGCGAGATCCTCTGTCAGATCGCATCGAGAATCCGGGCTCACGACGCGGTCGCGGTCGCGGCGCGTCACATCCGCGAGCTGTCGAAACGCGTGTCGACGGATGGCGACTCCGAGCGCGCCGAGACGCGAGCCCGGACGGATCGGACGGCGCGCGACCTCATGTACGACGGCCTCACCGGGCTCCCGACCGCGGCCATGCTCCTCGATCGGATCGAGCAGGCGATGCGCCGCCGCGTGCGCCGACCCGATCGATCTTTCGCGGTGCTCGCGATCTCGCTCGATGGCCTCGGCGAGTCGGCGGATCGGCTCGGCCGGGAAGCGGCCGAGGAGCTCCAGCTCGCGGTCAGTCGGCGGATCGCCAACGCGGTCCGACCCGGGGACACGGTGGCGCACCTGGAGGACCGTCGGTTCGGCCTGGTGCTCGACGACGTGAAGACCCTGGACGACGCGACCCGCGTCACGCGGCGCGTGATCGAGGTGCTGTCACCCGCGATCCCGCTCGGCTCGGAGTCGATCCGATTGTCGCCGGCGATCGGCCTCGCGCTCAGCCGCACGGCCTACGAGACGCCGAGCGAGATGATCCGCGACGCCGGCATCGCGCTCCGACGCGCACGCCGCGAGGACAGCTCGATCCAGGTCTTCGACGCCGCCACGAAGGCCTTCGCGCAGGGCGTCTCTGAGCTGGAGGGTGACCTCCGGGAAGCGTTCGAGGCGCGCGAGCTCTTCCTCGAGTATCAGCCGGTCGTGTCGCTCGGCGATGGTCGGATCACCGGCGTGGAGGCGTTCCTTCGTTGGAACCACCGCGAGCGGGGCGCCATCCCGCCGTCGGAGTTCATACCCGTGGCGGAGGAGGCGGGTCTTCTCCACGAGCTCGGCTACTGGGTGATGGACCGCGCGTGTCGGCAGATGAAGGACTGGATCGAGGCGCACGGCCTCCGCTTCCCACCCAACATCGCCATCAACGTCACCGAGTCACAGCTCTTCGAGGAGAGCTTCGTCGCTCGATCGATCGAGACGATCGAGGGATCGGGTCTCCCCGCCAAGCTGGTGCGGCTCGACGTGAGCGAGGGGACGTTCATGAAGGACGGGCCCGCGGCCGCCCGGATCCTCGAGGCGCTGACGGCGCGGGGGCTCCGGGTCGCGGTCGACGACTTCGGGACCGGATACTCCTCGCTCAGCTATCTCCACCGCTACCCGATCGGCGCGCTCAAGATCGACCGCTCGTTCGTGAGCGGCGCCGCGGGCGCCGGCAACGAGTGGGACGTGGCGCGCACGATCATCGAGCTCGCCAAGGTGCTGGAGCTCGAGGTCATCGCCGAGGGCATCGAGACCCGCGAGCAGTTCCAGCACCTCCGCTCGCTCGGCTGCCAACAGGCCCAGGGGTACTTCTTCTCGGGCCCGGTCGCCGCGGCACAGGCCGGGGCGCTGATCGCGAGCGGCTACCCGCTCGACATGGCGTCGCCGAAACGCTAAGCGCTAGTCAGTTCGCCAGACTGCCCAGGACCGCGAACGGGACGCCGATCACCAGCGCCAGCGCGAACATGGCGGCCATCCCGGCGAGCCAACCGAGGAACGCGGTGAGCAGCGCCTTCCCCGTATCGAAATCGAGCGCCTGACGGATCGCGATGATCCCCGCGATCAGCACCCAGATGCTGCCCACCGCGCCTGCGAGACCGCCGATCAGCGGTACGGCGCCCAGGATGAACAGCACGCCCGGTGATTGCGCGAACCCGATCGTCCGGAGCAGCTCGCCCCACGTGGCCGTGCCGGCGAACAGACGCGTCCCGATGAAGAAGGTGACGCCCGACCAGATCGCCCACATCAGGAGCGCTCCGACCGAGCGCGAGACGATCCCTCCGCCTCCCTGCCCCAGCGCGCCGATCGCCCCGCACACCGCGACGATGACCACGACACCGGCGGCCTGACCCGTCGCGCTCTCGTCGTGCTCGACCTCCTCGTACGTCGGGACGTCGAGCGTCGCTGCACCGATCATGCGTTCCGCGAACGACTTCATGGCAGGACTCCTCCGTCAGGGGGGTAGCGGGCCCGGTTGGGGCGCGCCCCGGGCTGTGCGGCCTCGGCGGCCGGATCCACACCAAGATGCCGCCGCTCGAGACGAGGGGACAAGGGAGGCCACCGCCACCCGGTGGCGCACCGCGGTCGGGCCGGCGCCGATCGCTCCTACTTGAGCGGGATACGACCGCGTCGAAACCGCATGTGAGCCATCGCGAGGATCGGGGCCGCCCCGGCGGCGAGGATCCCGGCGAAGATCCAGCCCGTCGAGGCGGGAGATCCGCTCGTGAGGGCGCTGAAGATCCCCGAGGTCCAGTCGCGCGGCGCGAGCCGTAGGACGGTGAGCGGCACGAAGGCGATGGTGAACACCATGATGGCCAGGACCTGCTGCGCGTGCCGCACGCTCGCGGCGCGGAGCGACACGAGGATGCCGAGCGCGCCGCCCAGACCCCCGGCCGCGAACGCCACCGCGACGGTCGCGAGGACCTGGCCGATCGACGGAAGATACGGACCCTGGGCGAACATCAGATTGAGGCTGAGGACGCCGAGCGGGAACGAGAGCAGCATGGCGCCGGCCACCCAAACGACCGCCGCGAGCCATTTCCCCCACAGGATGGCGCCGTCCGATAGACGGGTGGCGAGGAGTGTCTCGAGCGTCCGTCGTTCGCGCTCGCCCGCGAACGAGTCGGCGGTCACCGTGGTGACGAGGAACATCGGGATCCAGGCCCAGATCATCGTGACCCACGGGGCCCGGAGCCAAAGCGGGCCCAGCAACCAGGGCAGGAAGATCCCGATCATGGCCAGGAAGACGATCAGCGTCGCGACGGCGACCCACATCGAGTCCGACTTGCGCAGCTCGAGCCACTCCTTGGCCAAGACGACCCGGAGATCGCTCACAGCCCCCCTCCCATGGCGGCGCGCGGCGGCCCGTCGCTCGCGCCCGAGTCGCCCGATCGCTCCTCCGTGACCCGAAACAGCGACAACACCCCGTCCTCCAGCGTCTTCCCGACCGCGGACACCTCCTTGAGCGCCACGTCGTTCCGCACGAGAAAGGCGACGATCCGCGAGATGCCCTCGCGATCGCCGACGGTCACGATCGCGCCGTCGTCTTGCGGTTGGACATACCCGACGTCGGGGTGCGCCTCGAGCGCCGCCAACGTCCGCTCGGAGAACCCCCGACCCCGGAGCCGAATACGCGGCCGACGCTGATCGCGACCGACCTCGTCCGGCGCACCCACCGACAGGAGCCGACCGCTGCGCACGATGGCGACCTGGTCACAGAGACGTTCCGCCTCCGCCAGGTTGTGGGTCGTGAGAAACACCGTGACCCCGGATATGTCGGCGAGTCGGAGGAGGTCGTTCCGTACGTCGACCGCGCTCACCGGATCGAGCCCCGCCGTGGGCTCGTCGAGAAAGATCAGCTCCGGCTCGTGGATGAGCGCGCGCGCGATCGCGAGGCGCTGGCGCATCCCGCGACTCCACTCTTTGACGGGCTCGCGCCGACGTTCCCACAGACCGATCCGCTTGAGCAGCTCTTCGGATCGTGCCGCCCGCTCGGCCTTCGTCAGACGGCCGATCCGGCCGTAGATGTCGAGGTTCTCCTCCGCCGTCAGCCGTTCGAGCAGACCCGGGCTCTCGAGCAGGACACCCGAGCGGGCCCGGATCTTCCGCGACTCGGTCTCCGGATCGAAACCGAGCACGCGCGCGGTACCACGCGTCGCCTCGATGAGACCGAGCAGCAGACGGATGGTCGTCGTCTTTCCCGCGCCGTTGCGGCCGAGGAAGCCGAAGATCGAGCCACGGGGGACTTCGAGCGTGAGGGCGTCCACCGCGCGTACACCCGGGAAGTCCCGGCTAAGCTCAGAAGTGCTTATAGCGCTTCCTTTTACGTCGCACGAACTCACGTTGCGGATCCGTCTCGTGTCGGGGGCGCCGGGCCATCGGGTGTGCTCATGCAGGGCGTCTTTGCAGGGATCGTACGAGCCGTCGCAACCGGCGCTCACGCGAGACCGGACGGGATAACCGGCCGCTCGATCGGCGGTTACGCGGTCGACCCGGCCGGGAGCTCCGGCCGCCCGATCGAGGGTTGATCCCCGGAAGTCGACGAAAAGCGACACTTTGCGGCGCCGCGTATGTTTCCCGCCCATCGACGCGAGACCGAGAAAGGAATGCATGAGCGAAGACACGGGACGCCCCGAGAAGCCGACCGTAGATGCGGGCGAAGACGTGGTCGAAGTTCTCGAAGACGCGCTGTACGACCTGTGGAGCGTCGCGAACGAGCTCGCGCGTATCCGCCCGCCGAAGCCGAAGTACTACCGCGTCACGATCTTCGGGTCCTCACGGATTCGACCGGGGGACGAGCTCTACGAGGAGGTCCGGGATCTCGCCCGCGAGCTCGCGCGCATGGGCTGCGACATCGTCACGGGGGGCGGCCCGGGGTTGATGCAGGCGGCGAACGAGGGGGCCAAGCTCGGCGATCCGAGCAACAAGACCCGATCGTTCGGCCTGCCGATCGAGCTGCCCAAGCGAGAGGAGGAGCCCAACCCGTTCGTCGAGAAGATCTACCACCACCGCACGTTCTTCTCGCGGCTCCACCACTTCGTGCGACTCTCGAGCGCGTTCATCGTGGTACCGGGAGGGATCGGGACCACGCTCGAGACCGCTCTGATCTGGCAGTTGCTCCAGGTCAACCACGTGAGCGACGTGCCGCTCATCATGATCGGGGACATGTGGACCGACTTCGTCGAGTGGAGCAAGCGGCACATGCTGCGCTCGGAGCCGAATCTCGCGTCGCGTGCGGATCTGGAGATCCCCCACTGCGTGGTGACGATCGAGGAGGCGTGCGCGCTGATCTCCGATAGCCTCGCCGAGTTCAACGGGCGATAGCGACGGAGACGGGGCGCTTCGTCGCGGAAGCCGACGGATCGACCCGGACGACGTGGCGAAGCGCGGGCGGAGCCTCCCGCGAGCCGGCCATCGAGCGGCTACAGCTCGTACGTCACCCCGCGCTCGGGCACCTCGACGCCAGGGAAGCCTCGGTCTTCCAGCTCTCCGGCGAGCGCCCGCGCCGCCGCCTCCTCCCCGTGGACCAGGAACACCCGTTTCGGGGCCCCGCGCTCGCGCACGCCCTCCAGCCACTCGATGAGCCCGGTCCGATCCGCGTGCGCGCTGTACGAAGCGCCCTTTCTCACCTTGGCTCGGATGCGGAACTCCTTCCCGTAGATCCGCACCTTCTCCGCCCCCTCGAGGATCTTCCGCCCGGTCGTTCCGTGCGCCTGGTACCCGACGAACAGAATCGTCGTGTCTTTCTTCCCGCCGTGGTGCATCAGGTGGTGCATGATGCGCCCCCCGGTGCACATGCCGGACGGCGCCACGATGATGGCGGGACCGTCGAGATCGTTGAGGCGCCGCGAGGCATTCGCGTCTCGGATATACGTGAGTCGATCGAACCCCAGCGGATCGCGGTCCGCCTCGATCTCCATCTGACGCAGCATCTTCGCGTCGAAGCACTCCGGGTGGAGCTTGTAGACGTCGGTCGCGTTCACCCCGAGCGGCGTATCGACGTACACGTCGACCGGAGGGAGCTCGCCGGCCTCCCACATCAGGTTGAACCGGTACGCGAGCTCCTGCGTCCGACCGACGGCGAACGACGGGAT
>JAKSCH010000358.1 GCA_022360695.1 Gemmatimonadota bacterium | reverse complement strand
CGCACGTTCGTCGAGCTGGCCGAGATGGAACGAGACCGAGCGGAGTTCGACTCGGTGACGACATGGATAAACAGCGGCGACGCCGCTCACGAACCCCACATCCGTCGCCTCGTGGAGCACGGACACCACGAGCGTGGCGGACAACGGGTCGAAGGATCGCAATTCGTAGATGGCCTGGGATCCTCCGAGATGGGCCACTCCTCGTTTCGGATCATCCACACCGCGTACTCCGAATGCTACGACCGGTGCGTCGGGGTCCCTCAGAGTTGGGTCGAGGCGGTCGTGCTGGACGATGTCGGTCGCCCGGTCCCCGACGGTACCGTCGGACGGTTGGGCGTCCGATCGCCCAGTGTAACGCCTGGATATTGGAACGCATCGACCTTGACGCACAGAAGTCGCGTCAACGGCTATTGGGTGACCGGAGATCTGGTCTATCGAGATCACTTGGGGTGTTTCTACCACGTGGACCGGATCACCGATCGAATCGCCACGGCCACCGGTCTCCTCTACAGCCTCCAGACCGAAGAGTGCATCCTCAAGCACCACGACGCCGTGGAGGACTGCACGGTCGTAGGCGTGCCCGATCGGACGTCTCCGGACCTCGAGTCGGCCATCGCGCTCGCCGTCCCGAGACGCGGCCATCGACTGGACTCGGCGACGCTCGAAGCGAGCGTGAACCGGATCCTCGGAGCGCTCGATCGTCCCTTGCTCGAGCGGGTGGAGATCGTCGATCGCGACGACATCCCCGTCGGAGTGACGGGGAAGGTCCTCAAACGAACGATCCGCGATCGGTTCGCCGCAGATGTCCACTAGCGACGGCCCTCTCTCGTTTCGGCAGGCCCTCGCACACGATCCACCTGGAGCATGGCGCTCGGTGACGACCGGCGGTGCCGAACCGCCTTCGAGATGTAGCGCAAGAACCGCGTCCGTCCGCCTCGGTGTCGAGCCGGAGGCCGTCCAGGCGGGAGCGGCCCTGCTCCTGCTCAGCCGATACGTCGGTGAGGAAAAGACAGCGATCCGAGTCCGGACCGACGCGGATCGCCCGGGTCGCGTGGTCTCCATCGATACGAGGTCGGGGCCCCGCGTCGGGGACGCGCTCAGGAACGTCGAGCGGCAACTCCACGAATCGGACCGTCGACAGGAGGCCGGAGTCGTATTGCCGATCGACCTGACGCTCGGCCACGTCGAGGCGGACACCGACTCGAACGGGACCATCATGGAGTTTCGGTGGGACGCCCGCCCCGGGCGGAGCGCCGTGCGACTGCGCTACCGGTCCGGCGCGTTGGAACCGTGGTTGGCCGAGCAGGTGCTGAGGCATCTCACCCGGCTCGTCGGTCGCTTCGGCGACGGTATGGACGACATCCGGAGCGTCCGCGTGATCGACGACGTCGAGGCCGGATCGATCGTCACGGCTCTGTCGGGCCCGTCGCGCGCGTATCCTCTCGAACGCCCGTTGTCGTCGCTGCTCGACGAGCGCGCCTCTCGTACTCCGGACCGCACTGCCGTCGTGGTGCCCGGGTCGAACGACACGGTTCGGGTGACGTACGAAGAGCTCTCGGATCGCGTGAGCCGTGCCGCTCGCGCCCTCGTCGAACGCGGGGTCGCGCCGGGGGAGCGAGTCGCCGTCCTTCTCGAACGATCTGTCGACTACGTCGTCACCTTCTTCGCGGTGCTCCGAGCAGGTGGGGTCTGCACCCCGCTGGAACCGTCGTATCCCGGCGCCTACCTACGACGGCTCATCTCCGACGCGAGACCGCGAGCGCTGGTCGGCGCCTCGCACCCGGCGCTCGCGGGGATACGCGAGACCGTCCCCTTGGTCAGCCCGACCGAGCTGGACGTCTCGGGAGCGGTCGCCGAGCCCTCCTCCAGCCCGAGGGCGGACGAGCCGTGCCTGCTGATGTACACGTCGGGCTCGACCGGACGCCCCAAGGGCGTGCTCCACGCACAACGGCAGATCATCAACCGGCTGCATTGGATGTGGGAGGCATACCCGTTCCGGGCCGGCGATCGAATCGCCCAGCGCTCACCCGTCGGCGTGATGCCGTCGGTCTGGGAGTTCATGGGCGGCCTGCTCGCCGGAATCCCGACGGTGGTGCTCTCCGAGCGCGATACGCACGACCCCGTCGCGCTCGCCGCCCGCCTCTCGGAGCAGGCCGTGTCGTTCGTGACCCTCACGCCTACGCTCCTCAGGTTGCTCCTGGACGCGCGCGCGCGCGCGGAAACGTGGCCGGCCCACCTTCGGGTGGTCATCGTGGGAGGCGATCGACTCGAACCCGAGTTGCGCGCCCGGTTCGCAGCGACCTTCCCGGAATCGACGCTGGTCGACGACTTCGGGGCGACCGAGGCGAATACCATGCTGCACGCCGCCTACGGCCCCTCGACGCCCCCCGTGGATCGGCGCGGATATCGACCGATCTCGAACGTGTCGGCACTGATCGTGGGACCGGATGGACGGGCCGCGCCGTTCGGCGTGGAAGGTGAGCTGTGCGTCGCGGGACCGGCCGTCGCGCTCGGATACCACGGTCGGTCGAATACACCGAACGCCGCCTTCGCCGAGTTGTCTCCGGACGGCACGGAAACGCGGCGGGTCTATCGGACGGCCGACCTGGGATTCGCCACCCCGGACGGAAAGATCCACGTGACGGGGCGACGCGCACACCAGGTCAAGATCAACGGCTTCCGCGTCGAGCTCGCGGAGGTCGAGCGATCGTTGGCCGCGCACCCCGAGGTGATCGAGGCCGT
>JAKSCH010000515.1 GCA_022360695.1 Gemmatimonadota bacterium | reverse complement strand
GTGGGTCCAGGAAGCCAAGCTCCAACTGGACGAGCCGCAGCAAGGGGCCGTTGCGGGCGGGAGCGGGGCTCCCGCCTTTGGCGTGGGGATCAACGGGACCCATGCGCTCTTCGGTCTCCCCGGCGCGCACAATGCGGCCGGCACCGTGCTGCACTACCAGCGACGCTCGACCGGCTGGGTACGAACGGGCGAGCTCTCGGCGTTCGATCGGCAGTCGGGCGCTCGGTTCGGCTCCGGCTTCCACGATCACGATGGGCAGCTGTGGATCTCCGCTCCCGGTGCGGATGACTTCGGCGCCATCTACGCGTTCACGTTCGATCCAGACACCGAAACGTTCGGTTCGGCCACCAAGATCCGACCTGGCGATGGTACCGATGTCGGGGACGGGTTCGGGATCGAGGTCGCATCCAGCGGAAACCTGGCGATCGTCGGTCAGCCGCGTGACGACTCGAGCCTCGGCTCCGTCGTGATCCTCGAGAATCGAGGCGGGACGTGGACCGCGACCGACAAGCTCGTGCGCCCGGTGGAGCGCCGCGCGCTGGCCAGTCTGTCCGATGTCGACTGTAACGACGACGGCATGGCCGACCAGTTCACGTGCGACCAGGTCGACGTGCTCTCGTTCATGCCGCTCGACGAGATCGGCGGCACCGACCGCGGGATCCAGACCAACGACGTGTGGGGATGGACCGATCCGCAGACGGGTCGCGAGTACGCCATCGTCGGTCGTACCGACGGCACGTCGTTCATCGACATCTCGAACCCGAGCTCGCCGATCTACCTCGGCAACCTCGCCAAGACGCCCGGATCGCAAACGAACTCCTGGCGCGACATCAAGGTCTTCGACAACCACGCGTTCGTCGTGGCCGATGGCGCCGGCGACCACGGCATGCAGGTGTTCGATCTGACCCGGCTGCGCGATGTCACCGACGCGCCGGCGGAGTTCGAGCCCGATGCGCTGTACGACGGGATCGCGAGCGCCCACAACATCGTGATCAACGAGGAGACGGGCACCGCCTACGCGGTCGGCTCCAACTCGGGTGGCGAGACGTGTGGCGGCGGGCTCCACATGATCGACATCAACTCGCCGAAGGATCCGTCGTTCCTGGGGTGCTTCCAGGACACGAACACGGGGTACGCCGGCACCGGGTACTCCCACGATGCGATGTGCATCAACTACGACGGCCCGGACACCGAGCACGCCGGCAAGGAGATCTGCTTCGGGTCGAACGAGAACAACCTCTCGATCGCCGATGTCACGGACAAAGACAACCCGGTCGCGCTCTCGCACGCCAACTACCCCAGCGTGGCCTACGCCCACCAGGGCTGGATCACCGAGGACCATCGGTACTTCTACATGAACGATGAGGGCGACGAGATGACGAACCAGCAGGCCGTCCAGGAGGGCGCGGAAGAGATGGCCGGGACGCGAACGCTGATTTGGGATGTCTCCGACCTCGACGACCCGGTCATGATCAAGGAGCACTTCGGGAATACGCTGACGATCGATCACAACCTCTACATCAAGGACGACTTGATGTACCAGTCGAACTACGTGAGCGGGCTGCGCGTGTTCGACATCAGCGATCCGGAGAATCCGGAGGAGGTCGGCTATCTCGACACGGTGCCGTGGGACGAGTCGGTCGTGTTCGACGGGTCGTGGTCCAACTATCCGTTCTTCGAGAGCGGCACGATCGTGGTGTCGAGCGGACAGGAAGGCGTTTTCTTCCTCAAGTACCGGCGGCCCGAGCTCGTGCCCTAGCTCGCCTCTGCCCGAGCCGGATGGACGGCTCGGGCGACCGCCGAACGCGAAGCGGGCGGCTCCCCACGGAGGGAGCGCCCGCTCGCCACCCGCGTGGCGCGGACCCCACACCGGCGACCCGAGCGCCGGCCCGTTCGAGAGCACGGTCCTTGCTGTCCCCGAACGCGATCCTACGGTCCGTATCTCCCCGAACGAGAACAGGAACGCGCCACCGTGACCCCGACCGACCCGGCCCCGCCCCGCCCAGCGCGCGGGGGCTCGCCGCCGACGCCCGATCCCGGCGCCGTGCTCGATGCGCTCGACGCCGCGCGCGCCGACCGCGGTCTCGAGCCGAACG
>JAKSCH010000093.1 GCA_022360695.1 Gemmatimonadota bacterium | reverse complement strand
CCATCGACGGCAGCGAGGTGTTCACGCAGAGCCCCAAATCCATCGCCAACCAGAAGGCGGTGATGGAATACCTGTTGATCAACCACCCGCTTGACTGCCCCGTTTGCGACCAGGCCGGTGAATGCCATTTGCAGGACTACAGCTTCAAGTACGGCCGCTCTGAGTCGCGCTTCATCGAAGACAAGATCAAGCAGCCGACCAAGGACATCGGCCCGCACGTGACGCTCTACGCCGACCGCTGCATCATGTGCACGCGCTGCGTCCGATTCACGCGCGAGGTGACCGGGACGGACGAGATTGGCGTATTCGGGCGCGGCAACCAGGAACAGATCGACATCTTCCCCGGCAAGGCGCTGGACAACGAATTGTCCGGCAACGTGGTGGACATCTGCCCGGTGGGGGCCCTGGTCTCGAAGGACTTTCTGCACAAGGCGCGCGCCTGGGATCTGGACCACACTCCGTCGGTCTGCGCGAGCTGCAGCCAGGGGTGCAACATCGAGCTGCACACCCGCGACAACCTGGTGCAGCGACTCAAGCCCCGCGCCAACCACGAGGTAAACGGCCACTGGATGTGCGACTACGGCCGGGCCAACTACGAGTGGTACAACCGGGCGGGCCGGCTCGAGGAGCCGTCCTCGGGGCGAGGGGAGAGGCGCAGGGGAGCTAACTGGAAGTCGGCGCTCGAGCACCTCTTCGTCCGTCTCGTCGAGCTCGCCGGGACCGAGGTGCGGGTCGTGGGCTCCCCGTCGGCCTCGGTCGAGGCGCTGGGGGCGCTCCTCGCCCTCGCCGAGGCGGCTGGGCGAGCGGCATCGAGGGTCTTCCGCTCCCGCCGGGCCGAGAGCGAGGACCCGATGCCGGGCTTCCCGCTCCTGGTTCGCCGCCGGGACCTTGCCGCCAATGTGGACGGGGCCCGGCTGCTGGGCTTCGAGCGGGTCGGCGATGGCGAGGCTGCCGGCGGGCTAGAGGAGGTGGCCGCCCACGACGGCATCGTCGTCGTGCTCGGCGACGAGCTCGCCGATCAGAGCGCCGACTTCGGGGGCGAAGCCGCCCTCTACGTCTACATGGGGCACTTCGATTCGCCCGCCGCCGGGAACGCCGACTTCGTGCTCCCGATCACCACGGCCGCCGAGGAGGAGGGCACCTTCGTGAATGCGCAGGGCCGGGTGCAGCGCTACTGGCAGGGGCTCCAGCCCCCGGGGGCGGCGCGTCCCGCGTGGCTGGTCCTCGGGGCGCTCGCGGGTGCGCTGACGGGCGGCGGCACGCTGGCCAGCGCGGCGGAGGCCTTCGCTGCTGCTGCGGCCGCGCACGCCCCCCTGGAGGGGCTGAGCTACGAGGCGCTCGGCGAGCTCGGCGCGGAACTGGCAGCGGAGCCCGCCCATGGGTGAGATGCAGGAGCTCACGACCTTCTGGTTCGTGACGATCGCGGCCGTCAAGGTGGTGGCGGTCTTCACCGTTCTGATGGTCGTGGTGGCGTACATGACGCTCGCCGAGCGCCGGGTCTCCGCCTTCATCCAGGACCGGCTGGGTCCGAATCGGGTCGGACCCTTCGGACTCCTGCAGCCCATCGCCGACGGGATCAAGAACATCATCAAGGAAGAGACGATGCCGGCGCAGGCGATCCGGCCGTTCTTCCTGCTCGCACCGGTGCTCGCGATTCTCCCCGCGACGATCCTGTTCGCGGTCATCCCGTTCGGCTCGCCGCTCCCGACTCCGTGGGGTCTGGTCGAGATGATCGTGGCGGATGTCTCCATCGGCTTCCTCTACATCCTGGCCATCGGATCGATCGGCGTATACGGCGTCGCGATGGGTGGGTGGGCGTCGGGCTCGAAGTACTCGCTCCTCGGCGGTCTTCGGGGCTCGGCACAGATGATCAGCTACGAGGTCGCGCTGGCGCTGAGCCTGGTCCCCTTGATCCTCCTGGCGGGCGACGTTCGCGCGCCCGAGATCGTCTCCATGCAGCAGACCTTCTCGGCCGGGCCTCCCACGTACGCGAGCTGGTTCCTGTTCCCGCTCCTGGTCGGCTCGTTCTTCTTCTTCATCTCCGGGCTCGCCGAGACGAACCGGCTCCCCTTCGATCTCCCCGAGGCGGAAGCCGAGCTGATCACCGGGTATCACACCGAGTACTCGGCGATGAAGTTCTCGATGTTCATGATCGGCGAGTTCGCGCACGTGATCACCGTGGCGGCTCTCGTCACCGTTTTCTTCCTCGGCGGCTGGGACATCCCGTTCTGGACGGGCGACAACATCCGCGTCCTTTCCGACGGAACGGTGATCGGCGAGCCCACGTGGTGGAAGACGGTGCTCACGCTCGCGGCCTTTTCCGTGAAGACGGGGTTGGTCGTGGTGCTCTTCGTCTGGATTCGCTGGACGCTGCCGCGCTTCCGCTACGATCAGCTCATGGATCTCGGCTGGAAGTTCATGCTGGAGGCCGTGACCGTGTACATACTCGTGATCGCGCTCGTGATCCTCGCGATCGAGGGTCTCGGGATCCCGCGGGGCGGGTGGTACGCGTTCGTCCTTTTCGTGGTGAATTTGGGGCTGGCGGGCGTCCTTTTGTTCGCGCTGGACAAGGGGACCGTGATACGTGGGGCCGCGCGGCCGGCCACGGGTCCCGACGCGGGCCCGGCCTCCGCGGCGAGTTCGACTTCCGTCGGAGCGGTGGACTCGGCCGCGACCGACGACGTAGAGGAGTAGACGCATGCCAGGTGATGTGAAAGTCGTCGAGCGACCCGTAGGGGAGGGCTCGTACGTACGCGCTGCCGCCAAAGGGATGGGGGTCACGCTCCGGCACCTCCTCGACCCCAACAAGAAGACGCAGCAATACCCCGACGAGAAGTGGGAGCTCGCGCCGCGGGTGCGCGGTACGCATCGCATGGCGGTGCACGAGGACGGCCGCGCGAAGTGCGTCGCGTGCGGGCTGTGTCCGACGGTGTGCCCCGTCAACTGCATCAAGCTCGTGCCGGCCGAGGACGAGAACGGCGAGCGCTACGCGGCCATCTACGAGATCGACGAGTTTCGCTGCATCTTCTGCGGATACTGTCAGGAGGTGTGTCCGGTCGAGGCGATCCATCTGGGGGTCCACTACGAGAACGCGGAGTACTCGCGCGAGCGCTGGGTGTACGATCTCGAGCGTCTCTGCGAGCAAGAGCACGACGTGACCGCGCTGTGGGACCCCTCGGACCCGGCGTCTCAGTAGTGTACGACTTCCTCTTTCAGACGTTCGCGGCCACCGCGATCCTCGCGGCCATCATCATGGTGACCCGCAAGAATCCGGTCTCGTCCGTCATCTTCCTGGTCGTCGTCTTCTTCGCCACGTCCGGGATGTTCTTGATGCTGGACGCGCACTACATCGCCGCGATCAACCTGATCCTCTACGGCGGGGCCATCATGGTCCTGTTCCTGTTCGTGATCATGCTCTTGAACCTCGGTCACGCGGACTGGAGCGACCTGCGCGGCCCGCTCGGAGGCATGTTCGGCGGTGCCATCGCGATCGGGTTCCTCGGCGTCCTCGTGCGCTCCCTGGTGGGGAACACGCCGGCGACGCCCTCGGCGACACCGGCGGGGGAGGCGCTTCGCGCGGCGGCGGCCGAGCAGGGGGTGATCGGTGTCGTCGCCCGTCCGCTGTTCGGGGAGTACTTCATGGTGCTGCAAGTGACCGGCGTGCTGCTCCTCGCCTCGATCGTGGGCACGATCCTGCTCGCGCGCAGGAGCCGCGGGTGAGCGACGGTCTCGGCGTGAGCGGGCTCGGCACGCCCGGTTTGATCGCCCTGTTCGTCAGCGCGATCCTGTTCACGATCGGCGTGATCGGCGTCTTGCTGCGACGAAACGCCATCATCGTCTTCATGTGCATCGAGCTCATGCTCAACGCAGCGAACATCTCCCTCGTCGCGTTCTCGCGGCTGCACGGGATCGAGGGACAGATCTTCGTGTTCTTCGTGATGGCCGTCGCGGCCGCCGAAGCCGCGGTCGGCCTGGCGATCATCATCGCCATATTCCGGCATTACGAAGTCGTGGACCTCGATCGCTTTCGGGCGCTCAAATGGTGACGGGCGCACCGTTGGTCGCGCAGGAGACGGCGAGCTTCCACCCGGTGCTTCCGTTCTTGATCCTGCTGTTCCCGCTCCTCGGCGCGTCGATCAACGGGGTCGGGGCGTTCCTGTGGCGGGGCGACAAGATGGTGCCGGCGGTCATCGGCCCGGGTGCCTTGATCGCATCCTTCATCGTGGTGGTGCTCAACTTCCTCGGGATGCGGGGCGTCGAGCTGCACGGCGCGGAGATCTCGACGCTGTGGACGTGGATCGAGTCGGGCGACCTGCGGATCGGGGTCGACCTGCAGTTCGATCAGCTCTCGATGCTGATGTGTCTGATCATCACCGGGGTCGGGAGCCTGATCCACATCTATTCCGTCGGCTACATGCGCGACGACCCGGGGTTCTCGCGGTACTTCTGCTACCTGAACCTGTTCGTCTTCTTCATGCTCATCCTCGTGTTGGGGGCGAGCTTGCCGCTCATGTTCGTGGGGTGGGAAGGCGTGGGTCTGTGCTCGTATCTCCTGATCGGGTTCTGGTACGACAACAAGGAGTACGCGAACGCGGGCAAGAAGGCGTTCATCGTCAACCGGATCGGCGATGCGGGGTTCTTGATCGCGATGTTCATGATCTTCGTCGCGTTCGGGACGCTCGATTTCGTGCCGATCGTCGAGAGCGCCCCCGACGTGCTGTCGCACGGGGGCCTGTTGGTCACCGGGATCACGCTCCTCCTGTTCCTCGGGTGCACGGGGAAGTCCGCACAGATCCCGCTCTATACGTGGTTGCCTGACGCGATGGCGGGTCCGACGCCGGTCTCGGCCTTGATCCACGCCGCGACGATGGTCACCGCCGGGGTCTACCTGATCGCGCGGCTGAGCGTGCTGTTCGCGCTCGCGCCCTTCACGCAGGGGGTCGTGGCGGCGGTGGGTGCGGGCACGGCGCTGTTCGCCGCGACGATCGCGATCCAGCAGTACGACATCAAGAAGGTCCTCGCGTACTCCACGATCTCGCAGCTCGGCTACATGTTCCTGGCCGTCGGGGTGGGCGCGCTCACGGCCGGTGTGTTCCACCTCATGACCCACGCCTTCTTCAAGGCGCTCCTGTTCCTCGGGGCGGGTGCCGTGATCCACGCGGTGCACCACGCCTGGGACCATGCGGGTGGGGACGGCCACGATCACCACCACGGCGACCCGAACGACATGCGCAACTACGGCGGGCTGCGCGCGTTCATGCCGAAGACGTGGGTCTTCATGTGGGTGGCCACGCTCGCCATCGCGGGGGTGGCGCCGTTCGCCGGGTTCTTCTCGAAGGACGAGATCATCTGGCAGACCGCCGCCTTCGGGGGCGCGGAGACCGCGCCGTACCCGCTTCTGTACGCCGTGTACTGGGTGATCGCGCTCGCGGCGGCGATGCTGACCGCCTTCTACATGACCCGCATGATGGTCATGACCTTCCACGGCGAGAACCGCACGGGCACGGAGGAGGCCCGGCACCTGCACGAGGCTCCCGCGGTGATGTGGGTCCCGCTCGCCGTCCTCGCGGTGCTCTCCGTCTTCGGCGGATGGGTGAACGTGCCGGAGGCATTGCAGGCGCAGTGGGCCGGCCTGTGGGGCGTGCTCCCGACGAGCGAGTGGCTCCACCACTGGCTGGAGCCGGTCACCGAGCAGGCGCACCACATCCAGGAGGTGAACCTCGGGGAGGTGGCGCACAGCGCGCCGATCGTCGGGGGGAGCGAGGTCGTCTGGGCCGCCGTCTCGACGCTCGCCGCCGCCGTCGTGGTGTTCGCCGCGCTGCGGGTCGTGGGCGGCCGCGCCCACGTGGCCGCGAAGGACGACACCGAGGTCCCGACCGGGTTCGCCGCGGTCCTGGCCAACAAGTACTACGTCGACGAGATGTACGACCGCTTCATCGTGCAGCCGGTCATCCGGGCGTCGCGCTTCTGCTGGCGGGTGATCGACGCGGGCGTCATCGACGGGACCGTGAACGCGGTCGGCTGGCTCGCCAAGGGGCTCGGCACGGTCGGGGGCTTCTTCCAGACCGGGACCGTGAACACCTACGCCTTCATCCTCACGGCGGGGGTCCTCGCGATCCT
>JAKSCH010000483.1 GCA_022360695.1 Gemmatimonadota bacterium | reverse complement strand
TGCCGGAGACGAGCCTCGCGAAGTGGAACGACTGGTTCAGGGAGATCTCGTCACACGTGGTGGACCTGGGCGCGCCTGCGGCGGATCCGATAGGCGTCGGGGGCGCGGCGGACGTCGACGTCCCCATGTCCGGCTACTCCGTCGTGTGGGCGGAGTCGAGGGCCGCGGCGCTCAAGATCGCGGGTGACTGTCCGATTCACGACGAGGGAGGGACCGTCACCGTGGCCAGGTGCCTCAGCGTCCGTCCATAGCGGGCGGCGGTCCCCGGTAGTGGTCGGATCTACGATCTCTATCGGCGACGATGGAATGAGGACGCGCCATGTACACACACCCGATCTATCATTGGCCGCCGAAGCGACAGTGGACCCAGAAGCCATCCCTCGCTCACGCGTGGGGACCGTTCAGCGCGTACGTCCACTTTCCGTTCTGCCGACATTTATGTGACTTCTGCGGCTACGAGACGCGACTGATCTCGAAGGCGTCGGCGGAGGCCTTCCCGGAACGAGCCACCTCGGAGATCGCGCGTCGCGTGGAGTCCGACGACTTCGGCGGCGGACGACTGCGAGCGGTCTTCTTCGGCGGCGGTACCGCGTCGCTGATGTCGGAGACCGGGCGGGGCGCGATCCTGTCGGCCTTGCTGCAGCTCCCCTCCAACGCCCGTCCGGAGGTCACGCTCGAGTGCGAGCCCGGTACGATCCGACGCGCGGCGTTGCGCGTCGCGCGAATGGCCGGGGTGAATCGCATCTCTCTCTGCGCTCAATCCTTCAGCGACAAAGTGCTGCGGGCGATCGGGCGACGGCACACGCACGCGCAGTCGATGCAACTTCTCGACGATTGTTTGGCGGCGGGCATCGACAACGTGCATCTCGACCTGATGTACGGACTCCCCGAGCAGACCGAGGGCCACTGGGCGCGAACCCTGGAGGCGGCGTCGTGTCTGCCCGTGCAACATATCTCGATGTACAAGCTGTACGTCTTCAAGTACGGGCCCCTCTTCCGAGCCGGTACGGTCGTCAGACCGGAGCGAGAGCCGGCGGGAGTGACGGAGAGACTCCGGGCGATGCACGCGGCCGGCAACGAGATTCTGACGTCCGCCGGGTTCCGACAGTATACCCTGACCGAGTACGCACGACCCGGCAGTGAAAGCGAGTACATCGCGAGCTGCTTCGACGGTGGTGACGTCCTTCCGATCGGCCCGGCGGCGTTCGGTCGGTGCGGGAACGAAGTGTGGGAGAACTCTCCGTACGTCCATACGTATGGCGACGCGGATGCCGAGGCGACCCACGCCCGCGCGCTTCGGATGGATGCGACCGAGGCGTTCAAGCGCGATGTGATCCTGGGGCTGTGGCTGCTGTCCGTCCGTGTCGATGAGATCGCGTCGACGCACGGGGTGGAGGTCGGCGAGAGACTTCTGTCGCTGATCGATCGGCTGCGTGCCGAGGGGCTGATCGAGGTGCGAGACGGGGCTTTGACGCTCGAGGAACGCCACCGGTTCCGCGCGGGCGAGACCATGGCGCGGCTCGCGGATCTCGACGCGGGCCACTGGAGCACCGGCCAGCCGCGAGCGCGCGCGGGGACGGCGGAACCGAGCTCCGGCGCCGAGCGCACGACGACATTGAGCACCGTCCTCCGTATGGCTCGCCGAGACCCGGCGCTCTTCGCCGCGCTCGAAGAAAACCCGGACGCCACGCTTCGCCGTCTGGGGTGCACGCTACGGGAGCGCCGCATCTCGGAGTTGGTACGGGCGATTACGGCGGAAGACATACCCGGCTCGGAGCCGGGGGCGAACGAGATGACGGAGGCATGGTCGGCCGTGCGGCGAGAGCACGCGATGCGCTCGGTGTGACGAGCCTCCGCGACAGACGGGACGCCCGGCGGCTCTCGGTCCGGCGACCAGACGCGCCGCGGTGACCGGTTCGGAGGTCGGCGGTCCCGGCTCACGGGTCCGCGTCGCCGTCATCGCCGCCGTCGCGAGAAACGGCGTCATGGGTGCCGACGGCGGCGTACCGTGGCACGTTCCGGAGGACCTTCGTCGGTTTCGGAGAATCACGTCCGGACACTCCGTCGTGATGGGAGGGCGGACCTGGCAGTCGGTCGGTACGCCCTTCCCCGAACGGCAGAACATCGTCGTGGGGTGGAAGCCGGCGGGTGTGTCCCGGCGTTTCGAGTTCGTCGACAGCCTGGAGGAGGCGTTTCGAGTCGCTTCGCGTCCCCCTCCGATCTTCGTCATCGGCGGCCTCAGCGTGTACGTGCCCGCCCTACGGGTCGCGCAGCACCTGTATCTGACCGAGATCCATCACGACTTCGATGGCGACGTGGTGTTCCCGCGGATCTCGATGGACGACTGGCTTCAAGTACGTCGCGAGCGAAGACGCATGAGTGGCCGCGACGGTCTTGCATACGACTTCGTCGATTACGTTCGACGCGACGCCGCCGGCGCCGAGGTGTCCCCCGGTCCTCCCCGGCTCTGACGGACGACGCGCGACCGCCCTTCGGCTCGCGCCCCCGTAGCATGGATGTTGCGTCGAAGCCACCGATTCCCTGGCGATAGCCAACGATCGCCCATCGACCCTGGGGCTACCTCTGTCGCTCTGGAGCGCCGCCCACAACCTCGATCCGCTCCCATGACCGTGTCCCCTGTCGTCGCTCTCGTGCTTTCGCTCCCTGTCGCGTTCTCGGGACTGCCGGAGCGCGATGCCGCCGGGGACGCCGGCCCGGTTCCGGCCGCGGCGGCCGGCATCGGGGCCGTGGGCGTCGCGGCGGCCCACGCGGTCGGCGAGGACTACGTGTGGGTCACCTTCGGCGAGACGTCGATCGAGGGCATGTTCGAGGTGAATCTCGAGGACCTCGAGGAGAAGCTCGGTCTCGACCTCGGGGGAGACCCGACGTCGGTCCTGGACCGGGTGAACGCCACGGCGGCGCGGGTGGAAGACTACATCAGGGCGAACTTCGCGATCGGTCCCCCCGACAGCGCGCCTTATGCCATCGAGTTCGGCGAGCGGGATCTGACCGAGCTCCCCCAGGGCACCTTCGCGCAATACCGGTTCCGGATCGAGACGGGGGCTCCGCTACCAGACTCGCTGCAGCTCCGGCACGACATGTTCTACGAGGGGGACAAGCTCCACCGCGGTCTCCTGCTCATCGAGTACAACGCCAAGACGGACACCGAGTATCCACCGGAGTACACGGCGCTCGTCTTCAGCCCGATGAACAAGGAACAGGTCCTGGATCTGCTGAACATCCCCGGCCTCATGTCGCCACGCGACATGATCCCCCAGGGGGTCCTGCACATCTGGATCGGGATCGACCACATCCTGTTCCTCCTGGCCCTGATTCTCCCGACCGTCCTGACGCTGCGAAGCGACGGGTGGAAGCCGGTCGAGAAGTTCTCGAGCGCGTTCTGGAATCTGCTCAAGATCGTCACGGTCTTCACGATCGCCCACTCGGTGACGCTCGGTCTCGCGGCGCTCGACCTGATCTCGGTGCCCTCCCGGTTCGTGGAGTCGGTCATCGCGCTCTCGATCGTCCTGGTGGCGCTCAACAACATCTCACCGCGAGTGAAGGAAGGATCGCTGC
>JAKSCH010000532.1 GCA_022360695.1 Gemmatimonadota bacterium | reverse complement strand
CGACGAAGCGGTCGATCTCGACGAACGTGCCCGGGTCGAGAAGGATATCGATGCGCTCGCGGGCGCTCAGCTTCCCGCGCTCGTGTTGACGCGCGAGCCGCTCGGCTCCGCCTCCCTCCTCGGCTTCGAGCGCGCGCGCCTCGAGCTCGGCCAGCTTCTCCCTCATGCTCACCGCTCGAACGGTTCTCGCTCGAAGGGTGGCGGGGCGGCGCGCGCCTCGGCGAGCCAGTCGAGGAGCGCATCGCGATCGACATCCATCAGCGCTCCCCCCTGGAGCATCCGGACGTGGGTCGTCCGTCGCACCGTCGACGTCTCCGGATCCGGGCGCAGCGCGCCCGTGACGCCGTCGATCTGCGGTCCGGCCGCCAGAAAGGCATCGAGCGCGGCGGGCAGCGGGACGCTCGCCCTTTCCAGCGCCGCGATCACGAGCGCCGCAGCATCGTAGGCGAGACCAGGCAAAACATTGTCTCGCAAGGACTTGCGATATGTTCTCTCGTAGTCCGACACGAAGCGCTCCCAGCGGGTGCCGCCGCTGATTCGGTCGAGCCAGAGACCGACGACCCGAAAGTCCGCCGCGAACGGCTCCAGACGTCGAAGCACGACGGGGTCCGCCCACGTCTCGCTCCCCAGGATCACGGAATCGTGGAGTCCGTAGTAGAAGAGCTGCGGGGCCAGCGAGAGCACGACCTGCGGCGACGGTGCCGGGGCGAACACGACGTCCGGCGAGGAGAGGGCGAGGGACTCGATGGGCTCCTGATACGTCGTCTCGGACGGGTCGTAGCTCGCGCGCGCCACGATCTCGCCACCGGCTCCCGCGATGGCGTCGCTGAAGCGCGCGACCGCGGCCGCCGTCCCGCCCCCCGTCGGCTCGAGGATGGCGACCCGACGTAGCCCGAGCTCTTCCACGGTCCAGCGCGCCAGGTCCACGGCGACATCGAGCTCGCGGGTGCGCAGATCGTAGAGGCTGAAAGCCCCGGGCATCGGACGGAAGACCTCGGGCGCGGTCGGGCTGATGATCGGCAAGCGAGGATTCCGACGCGCCCGGGCCGCGGAGGCGAACGACTCCGCCCGGAGCGGTCCGACGATCGCCACGACACCCTCGCGCTCGAGCTCGCGGACGAGCTCCGCCGTCGTCTCCGGGTTCGACGCGTCGTCGAGCAGGACGAGCTCGATGTCGTACCCATCGGGCCGCGCATCCCGGTAGCTTTCGACCGCGAGCTCGATCCCTTCCCGGAGCAGCTCTCCCACGCCCGACAGCTCACCGGTCAGCGGGAGGATCGCGCCGATCTTGGCGGTCGTCGCGCGGAGGTCACCCTCGACCGACGCGAGGAGGTCGGCGATCTCGCGCTCGACGGGGGCCGGTCCGCCATCGAGGACGGCGCGCGCGGCGCTCCGTCCTTCGTCGATACGGCCCTCGGCGACGAGGAGCTGCGCGAGCTGCGTGTGCACGATGCTCGCTTCGATCGACTCGGGCTCGAAGTTCCGCGCGAAGCCCTCGAGGCGAGCGAGCGGGAGCGTCGACACCCAACGGCGGTAGGGTTCGAGCGCGTCGTCCCTCAGCGCACCGGGGTTCTCGAGGACCGTCTGCACCGCCTCCGGCTCGCGACCCGTGTCGGCGAGCACGCTCACGAAACGATCGACGGCCTGGTCGCGGAAGGTGCCGTCGCGGGCGCGGTCGATGAGCGTCTCGTATCGATCCGCGGCGCGTCCGGGGAGCCCCTGCGCCTCGTACGCGCGACCCGCGAGCAGCAACGCCCGCTCGGCGAGCGCGCCGAGGCTCGACCGGTCTTGCCACGACGCATAGAGCGAATCGGCTCGGGTCGACGCCGCCTCGTACTCGCCGTCGTCGTAGCGGGCTTCCGCCCGTTGCAACGCGGCGACGGCTCGGTCCACGTCCGACGAGCTTGCCGCGGGTTCGGGTCGTGAGCGTGACGCGCCACCGACGGCGCAGGCCGGGAGCATCGAGCAGACCGCCAACACCGCGATCGCCGCGAGACGGCGAGCGGTCCGGTCTTGTGGCTGCGGTCGGTTCACTTCGTTCCCCACCCTCGCGTACAGGGCCCGAGCGCCGAGCTTCGGGCCCCGCGATTCGCCCTCCGGTACCCGCGAAGCGCTATTGTTCGGGGTCCCCGGCCTCCTCGGAGTCGTCCTCTCCACCGCCCTGGACCTCGGCCGTCGTCGCGCCATCGCCCTCCGTCTCGCCCTCGGCGGACGGGATCGTGGCGGGTGCCTTGGCCGTCGACGTCCGCTCCGGCTTCTCGTCGTCGTCATCGCCATCGTCGTCGTCGTCGTTCGACGACGACTCGGCCATGTTCTCGTACTCGATCTCGGCGGTGTCGTACGGCACGTCCGGTGCCCCGACCACCGCGAGCACGATCCGACGATTGATCGGATCCGTTTCGAGCACGCGGAGATCGAGGCCGTCCTGCTCGGAGAACCGGTCCGACGGCTCGTCGATGTGCTCTTCGACGCCGAGCTGCGAGATCGGGACGAAGCCCTCGAGATCATCCCCGAGATCGACCACGACCCCCTTCTCCAACAGACGGGTGATGGTCCCCGCGACTTCGTGACCCGGCTGGTACTTCTGGGCCAGGTCGTACCACGGGTCTTCGTCGACCTGTTTGAGTCCGAGCGAGATCCGCTTCTGGTCCGGGTCGATGGAGAGGACCACGACGTCGATCTCGTCGCCTTTGCGGAGCACTTCGGCCGGGTGTTGCACGCGGCGGGTCCAGCTCATGTCGGAGATGTGGACCAACCCGTCGATCCCGGCCTCGACTTCGACGAACGCGCCAAACGACGTGAGGTTCCGGACGAGCCCCTTGATCTTCGAGCCCGGCGGGTACTGCGCCGGCAGCGCGAGCCAGGGATCCTCCTCGACCTGCTTCATGCCGAGCGAGATCTTCTGGGCTTCCTCGTCGACCCTCAAGACGACGCACTCGACGGTCTCGTTGATCGTGACGAGCTGCGATGGGTGCCGGACGTTCCTCGTCCAGGACATCTCGGAGATGTGCACGAGCCCCTCGATACCCTTCTCGAGCTCGATGAAGGCGCCGTAGTTCGTGATCGACACGACGCGACCGTGGACCCGCGTACCCACGGGGTATTTCTCGGCGACGTTCTTCCAGGGATAGTCCTGGAGCTGTTTGAGCCCGAGCGAGATCCGCTCTCGGTCCCAATCGATGTCCAGGATCTTGATCTCGAGCTCCTGCCCGATGTCGCACACCTCCGACGGGTGTCCGATGCGGCCCCAGGACATGTCGGTGATGTGGAGCAGCCCGTCCATGCCGCCCAGGTCGATGAACGCGCCGAAGTCGGTGATGTTCTTGACCACGCCCGCGCGGATGTCGCCGACCGAGAGCTCCTTCTTCAGCTCCTCCCGCTTCCCCGCGCGCTCCTCTTCGAGCAGCACCCGGCGGCTGACCACGATATTCCTGCGGCGCTTGTTGAGCTTGAGGATCTTGAAGTCGTACTCGTCGCCGATCGGGTCCTCGACGTTCGGAACCCGGCGAAGCGCGATCTGGGAGCCGGGCAGGAAGGCGTCGACGCCCATCAGGTCGACCGTGACACCACCCTTGATCTTGCGCTTGATCATGCCCTTCACGGGCCGATCGTTGTCGAACGCGTCCTTGATCTTCTCCCACACGCGGAGGAAGTCCGCCTTCTTCTTCGACAACACGACCACGCCGTGATCATCCTCGAGGCTCTCGAGGAACACGTCCACGGTGTCGCCTTCCTGGACCTCGTCGGGGTCGCGGAACTCGTCGAGCGGTACGGCGCCCTCGGACTTGAAGCCGACATCGAGGATCACATCGCTCTCGGTCTTTCCGATCACGTGCGCCGTGACGATCTCGCCTTCGGCGATCTCGCTGAGCGTGTCCTCGTAGAGCGCGAGCATCTCTTCGTACTCGCGATCGTCGTAGTGCGTGTCGTCGCGCGGATCGGCCTCGAGGTCGAGATCGATGGCGCGCGGCTCGAACGGCTCCGCGATGAAGGGCTCCGTCGCTTCCGCGACGGCGGTCGCATCCGTGGCGTCGGCGGTCGTCACCGCTTCCTCCACGACATCGTTTTCAGGGGTAGTGTCGTCGGCCATAGACGGTCTTCGATCCCGGGCTCGGCGTCGATGCGAGCGCGGGCTACACGTGGCAAAAAAAAGTCGGCCTGACCGAGCGTATCGCGCCCCACCGCCCAGCCGCCGGCCGATCCCTTTTCCTGGGTCGCACGTGGATCGGGGCGGGACGCCACATTCCCCCGCCGCGATCCGAACGGACAAGTCGGAAAACCTAGACCTGGTCTCGCGTTGCGTCAACATGGGCGCGCCCCCGGCGCAGGCCCGGAACCGCCCGTGGATTCTGGCGATTCGAGCCCTCGGTCGCGGGCGAGCGCGACGATCCGAGCGACGACCTCGGTCGGCGGGATCCGCGTGGTATCGATCTCCACGGCATCGGCCGCTTTACGCAGCGGCGACGACGCCCGCGAGGCATCCGTACGATCCCGCGCTTCCAGCCGCCGAGCCTCGATCTCGACCGTCTCGGGCGTCGCCGGCTCCGATCGCTCGATCAACCGGCGACGCGCCCGCTCGGGGACATCGGCGACGAGAAAGATCTTGAGCTCGGCTTCCGGGAACACCGTCGTTCCGATGTCGCGCCCATCGCAGACCAGCGAGTGGCGGCGTCCGGACTCGCGGAGCCGCTCGAGCACCACCGCGCGCACCTCGGGCACCGTGGAAACCGCGGACACGTGCGCCGTCACGTCCGCCCCGCGGAGCTCGTCCCCCAGCGGCCTGCGGTCGACCGACACCGTGAGTCCTCCCTCGACGTCGACGAGCCCGATGTCGAGCTCCGAGACGTCGCGGGCGATCCGTGGATCGTCCGGCAGGAGACCCTCCCGCAACGCCCACCACGTGACGGCCCGATAGAACAATCCCGAGTTCACGTGCACGAATCCGAGCTCGTCCGCGACCGACCGGGCGGTCGTGCTCTTCCCCGAGGCGGCCGGTCCGTCGATGGCGACCACGCGCCCACGGACCGGATCGGTCGCCGCGTCTCCCCCCTCCGGCATCTCGTCCGGCCCACCGACCGGATCCGGACGCCCGGACCCGGTCGAACGGAACGGCGCCAGCGCTTCCCAGAACCCGGGATACGAGATGTCCGCGCAGGCCCGG
>JAKSCH010000452.1 GCA_022360695.1 Gemmatimonadota bacterium | reverse complement strand
TACGGGTCCGACCCCCTACCGTGTGAATCCGTCATGCGGATCGTGGGCAAGTCGGTTCGGTCAAGGTAGAAACTCGGCGTCTTGACGTACGCGGCTCCCGCCAGATCGATGAAGCTCCGGCCCCTCCTTCGTAGCTGGTCACGCTCTCGAGAGCTCTTCGTACGGAGCACCAGGACGGGAGTCACCTTGGCCCTCCGCTTCAGGGAGGCGGATCTCGAGGCGGTCAGCCAGAGTAGGACGTTCGGTCCGTTCGGGAGGACGATCTTGACGTCCTCCCCCCGTTCCCGCGTCGGACCGGACTCGATTCGAGCTTCGGCGGGCAGGGCGCGCCTAAGCAGCGTCACAGCCTGTGCGAATTCGCTCTTCATCTTTTGCACAGAAAACCCACTTTTGCACGATAACGCAAAAGTGGCTCAATCGTGCAAAACTAGCAAGTCGTGCGGTTGCCGTGCCCTGCCGTGAAACGACTCGGGCCGACCGCCCTTGAGCTAGAGTAGGGAAGAAAGAGACCCCCGGTGTGGCGGGGGGGGGGTATTACAATGTAACGGCCCAAAATATTGCAAAAAAACGGTTACACATGCTACAATATGATGGTTGCTAGCGTTACGATATCACGGTTTCGGTGCCCGCCGCGGGCGGATCTGACTCAAGACCCCGGCGTTCGCCCGGTCGAGCGAACCGTGCTGCTCAGGAGCGTCACGTGTCGAGGATCGGGTATCGAGAACGGCTTGTCGACGGGGAGCTGGAAACGCGCCTCGCGTCGTCCGGCGCCGTCGTCATCGAGGGGCCGAAGGCGTGCGGCAAGACGTCCACGGCCAGGCAGGCAGCGGCTAGCGAAGTGCTGCTCGATGTCGACGAGAGAGCGCGCCAGGCGATCGCGGTCGATCCATCGCTGGTCCTGGAGGGGGACGTCCCGAGGCTGATCGACGAGTGGCAGGTCGCGCCGACCATCTGGAACCACATACGCAGAGCCATCGACGACCGACGAGCGCCCGGTCAGTTCATCCTGACGGGGTCCGCCGTCCCCGCGGACGACATCACGCGGCATACCGGCGCTGGCAGGCTGACGCGACTGCGGATGCGACCGATGACCCTGTTCGAGAGCGGGCACGGGACCGGGGCGGCGTCGATCGCCGAGCTCCTGCGGGGGGCGGGTCACAGCGGACCCGATCCGGGGCTGTCGGTGCGGGACCTCGCCGAGCGCACGTCCGTCGGTGGCTGGCCGGGACACCTCGGGATGGACACAGGTCCGAGGCTCCAGGCGGTCCGGGACTATCTCGAGGAGATCCGCCGCGTCGATGTCGGCCGCCTGGACGGCACGCGTCGCGATCCCGACCGGGTGGGCCGACTGATGCGGTCACTCGCGCGGAACGTCGCCACGGAAACGCCGGTGACCACTCTGGCCGCGGACGCGGGCGGCCCGGCCGGAAGCCTGCATGCCGAGACGGTTCGGGACTACCTCGTAGCTCTCGAACGGTTGATGATCATCGAAGATCAACCCGCCTGGGCCCCGCACCTGCGGGCTCGCTCGATCCTGCGTCGATCACCCAAGCGTCACTACGTGGATCCCTCGCTCGCCGTGGCCGCGCTCCGAGCGTCGCCCGAGCGGTTGCTGGAGGACCTCGGCCTCTTCGGGCTCTTCTTCGAGTCTCTCGTGATCCGCGACCTCAGGGCGTACGCACAGCGTCTTGACGGACGCGTCTACCACTACCGGGACAACACCGGTCTCGAGGTAGACGCGATCATCGAGCTTGCCGACGGTCGCTGGGCCGCGTTCGAGGTCAAACTGGGGGCCGGTCACGTGGATCACGGAGCACGGACGCTCGAGCGGTTTGCCGACCGCGTCGACACCGAACGGCGGGGGCTGCCGGCCGCCCTCGTAGTGGTCTCCGGAACCGGCTACGCGCACGTGCGGGACGACGGCATCAACGTGATCCCGGTCGGAGCGCTCGGGCCGTGACAGGGGGCGCCTGGCTCCCGAACGATTGCTTCCGGAGTCCGGCCGGACAGGAGCCTAAACGAGGTCCTCGATCGTGACGTCGACCCAGGCGGTGAGCCGCGAACGGGTGTCATCGTCCAGCGCCGTATGGCGCAGCCTATCGCTCAGCGTGTCGACATCCAAGAGCCCTTCGGCCAGGAGAGTGCGCACGTACGCGCGATCCTTCTCCCGGAATGCAACCAACTTGCTCACAGCAAGGTCGTGAGCCTCGATGCAGTGGCCAACATTCCCCCGCGTTCCGACTTCGTGAGAGACTCTAGTCGTTCTTGACTCCCAGCCGTCCGGCAGCGTCGCAGCGTCGATGGTGAGACCGTGCACGTAGAAGCCATGAGTTTGGTGAAACAGGGATAGCTCTCCGAGGGCTCCGTCGATCGCGTCTACGGCAGCGGGTTTGTTCAGCGGCTGAACATCAACCTCCACGGAGGCTCTCAGACTGCGGGGCGCGTCAGGATACTGGCCGAGAATCGCCTGCGATCCGAAGATTAGGAGGTCGGTGTCTTCGGCCACGTCGCATGCGGCCCGAATGGCGTGCTCCAGCTGATCGCGAGTCACTCACTACCCTTCAGATGGGCCAGCACCTCGTCTCGCTCCTCCGGCGTGAGAACTGCGAAGAACGGGGAGCTCTGTCGAAGTCTCTCGGCTCGAGGGCTGTCTGACATCAAGAACTTCACGAGCCGGTGGTGGGAGTAGGTCGAGAGGATCGAGTGCCACTCGCGCAGATCCCCCTCGGCGCTTCCCTGATCTTCTTCGAGCAGATGTTCGAGGTGCCGAACCGCTCGCTTGGTAAGAGAGGGGTTCTCGTTTAGCAGCTCGCGGATCGCCTCGGTCATGAGGAGAGCCCGCCGGTCACGATCCGAATGAAGAGTCAATTGGCTTGGCTCGTCCGCCTCGACCGTAGGGGCCACGCCGCAGAGTACGACGGTGCTCGCCCATTCGCGCTCGGGCATATCGGCGCGAGTGAGCGCATGTATCTCGATGGTTAGCTCGAACTTCTCCTCGATCGAGGTGATCCGGCGACGAACCTCCTGCCCAAGCCAGTCGATTGAGGCCGGGTCCGCCAGCACCCCTATGTGGAGCGGGTCACCGAGGTCGATGGGGAGTTCCTCGATCCACGCCAACCGCACGTCCGGGAGACCCTCGACCGCCTCTCTGAGCGCCCTCATCAACACCTGGTACCGGTCGTGCTCCCCACGAAACAAGGCCGTGAGGTGGTCTGTGAGAAGCTCCGTCTCTCTCATGCCGAACTGCTGCGCATGTCCCCCGCCAACGATGCGGACGACGCCGGTCTCCGATAGCCGTTGGAGTGCCCGACGAGCCCCCGCCTCGGTTAGGAGGGCCCGCTTGGCAGCATCGGCTGCCGTGATCGGTCCGGCGACCTGTGTCGTCAGCACCCGAAGGAGCCGGACCTGGGCTGGGGTCGCCAGGAGGTTGTTCAAGGGGTACCGGAGAGCGTCCTGTTCGGTAGCAACGGGTCTCATTGCAGTACTCATGTATCGGAAACAGTATTATAGTATAGTATCACGATACTATTGTATTGGACCTTGGAAAGCAATCCTGAGCAAGCACCTCGAGGCCGGCTCGCCGGTGGAGGGTGCGGGCGCTTGCTGAACCGCGAGTACGAGTTCTTGGACATAGCCATCGATACGTCTCCGGAGGCCCAGGGAATTGGTCGGTTTCGGCGGCCGGATGGTGTACTCGGTCGGCGGCGAGCGATGCGTCGTGTGCAGCGTTGTGCTGGACCAGACCGCGCTGGACCGGGCGTTCTCCACCGAACTCCAGCGCGCCGAAACAGACGGGATCTACGGCGTCCCGCGGTCGGATCTGGCCGGCGCAGGACCGGCTGTGGTCTCCCTGAACGGTACGCTCGCGTCGCTTGTCGTCACGTAGTTCATGGTCGAGCGGGTCGGCCTGCGCTCCGCGGAACGCATGATCGAGTATCATGGCCTCGGTGGCGTGTTCGGAGCTCGAGCGGATCGGTCTCCACCCGCCCCGGACTGCTACTACTGCAAGAGCCTTCGCGGCGGAGGGGTCGACGCAGACGTCGAACGCTATGTCCGCGAGGGCTGGGGTGATCGGATCGCAGAAGCTCGCCGTTAAGCGCGAGTGGAACGCTGCCCGCCCGCGGGTGCCTTCACGGCAAGTACGCTTCGTAGCACCCTAGATTCGTAGCCCCTCCTCGGGAACCCCCAACTTTGTTGAGATTGTACTACGGTTGTGGTACATTCTGTGCATGGGATTCAAGGCGGCGAAGGCTGCGGTGGTGAAGGCCCTTCGCGACGGGACGTTCGAGCACGAGGCTCGTGAGGCCTTGGCCGAGAAGAATCTGCTGGCGGTGGGGGAGATCGACGCGACCGAGGTCGCGACTCTCGTTCTGAGAACTCGCTCTGAGGAATACAGCGAATCGCCTCACCATTGGGACAAGTCCGTGGTCGTGCACACGTTCAGGCCGACCAGCGGCGAGGAGCGGTGGTACATCAAGGTGTACTTCCTCGATCAAGGCACTGAGACAGCGATGTTCGTAAGCGTTCATCGATCGGAGTGATGAAATGAGGATCTTGCAGGAAGGAGATCGCGGGTACGCTCTGGCGCCCGAGCGCGGGCGGGTCGAGGTCGTTTACGAGTACCGCACCATCGAGCTCGAGGAATCCAACGCGAAGGTCAAGAACGTCCTCGTCGGCGTGGATGCCGAAACCGGCGAAATCCTAACGGTCCCTGCGCAGTCGACGCCGAAGCTCAAGGCGGCTAGGGACGAAACGAAGGCGAAGGTTCTGAGCGTGCGCATGCCCCGAGAGCTTGACGACGTTCTCCATTTGGTGGCGGAGCATTTTCACAGGGCGCCAGACCAATTCTCCCCCGCCGTGATTCGATACTACCTCAGGTTGGCCTCCTCGAACGACGGCCTGGTCCGTCGGCTGAGTAGACTCTCAAAGACCCGTCTTGCGAAGGGCAAGTTCCAGGAAAGCCTGCGCTTGAGGGTGGAGCGAGAACTGCATGACTGGGTGCTTGCTACTGCGGCTGCCACGGAAGGTGTGAATCAGAGTGATCTCATTCGAGGGGCGATCGTGGCAGCCAAGGAGGATGTGCTCGAGGATCGAGCCAGTCGCCGCAAGCGTGAACTGGAAGCGATTGCTCAGGCGGTGTAGCATTCAACGCACGACGCGCGGGGTTCTCGTGGAGCTCAGCTGATCGGTTGGCCTCGAGCACGGCGGCCGTCCGAGACTTCACCGCCCGCAAGCCTTACAATACCCGAGTCTACCGCAACACCACGGGGCCGTAGCTCAGTT
>JAKSCH010000313.1 GCA_022360695.1 Gemmatimonadota bacterium | reverse complement strand
CCGGTGTACGCGTCGAGCTCGCCACCCAGGGATCGCTCGATCGGCTCGGGGATCGACCCCAGCAAGACCTCCTCGACCCGACCTGCGATCGTGCCCGAGCCGACCGAGCCCGCGGTATTCATCAGGACGACGATCGTCAAGTCTTCTTCCGGCAGGTATCGCAGCTCCGAGACGAAACCGAAGATTCCCCCGCCGTGCGAGATCCGACGCTCTCCGTCGCGTGAGGTGATCGCGAGCCCCTTGGCGTAGCGAACCTGCGTGCCGTCGTTCAGCGGCTCGGGCGTGATCAGCGACTGATACGACGCGGAGGTGAGCAGCGGCCCCCCGTCGCCATCGCCGTGCAGCGCCTGGTTCCACCGGACCATGTCACGAATCGTCGAGCACAGCGACCCGGCGGCGTAGGGCCATCGGTGGTTCAGGTAGGGAGCGGGTACGAGTCCATCGGCGCCGGGTTGGTATCCCTTCGCGCGACGGGGCGTGAGCTCGTCCTTGTGGCAGTACCGGGAGTCAACCATCCCGGCGGCGGCGAACAGGTGCTCCTCGACGAACTCCTCGTACGTCTGACCGCTCGCCTTCTCGATGACGAGGCCCAACAAGAAATAGGCGGAGTTGTTGTAGATCATCGCTTCGCCCGGCTCGAACTCGAAGGGCTCGGCGCCGAAGAGGGTCACGAGCGTATCCGGCGGGAGGTCGAGCGGCACGATCTGGGTCCAGACCGCGGGCATCTCCGTGTACCCCTTGATGCCGGACGTATGGTCGAGCAGCCGGCGCAGCGAGAGCTCTCGGTCTCCCAGCGGATAATCGGGGATCCAACGCGTGAGCGGATCGTCGAGCGAGAGCCGACCGCGCTCCTGTAGCAGGAGCAGCGCCACCGCCGTGAACTGCTTGGTGACCGATCCGATCTCGTACACGGCGTCGTCGGGCGTCGGCACGCCGAGCTCCAGGTCGGCCGACCCATACGCGGCGAGCACGAGCGTGTCCGCGCCCCGTATCGCTCCGATCGACATCCCGGCGACGTGCCCCGCCTCGATCGGATCGAGCGCGATCGCGTCGATCGTGATGCGCGCCTCTGGAGACAGACCCGCCTGGGCGTTCGCGGCGGCGGGCGTCAGCGACCCGGCGGCCACGGCCAGCATCGAAAGCCGAGCGACCCTGCGCAGCGCCGAAGACGTCCGGCCGGATCGTTTCGGGATCGCCGGTACGGTTTCCGACGTCGAGCGTCGTGTCATGTCGTGCCTCATCGGGTTGGATCGTGCCGAGTTTCCACACGGTAGCGCCATGTCCCACCGGGTCCTCGCCTGAGTCCCTCGAGCGGGCGCCTGCGCCCGGGCGACGATGAGCCGACGCACGTGGGGAACGACCTCACCAGGAGACTATCTCGACGGGTCTCGCCTGACGAACCGAGCCAGGCTGCGTAAACCTCGGCTCCGATGCTCCGGGCCGCTCGGCAACTGGATCCGCGACAGGGATACGGCGTATCGTTCCCACATGGAATCGACCGTCGCACGGCTGGATCCCGGCGTGATCGCGCGTAAGGACGCTACCGCGTCGACCCGAGCCGTCCCGTGGCACCTCGTCGCCGTGCTCTTCGCCTCGACGAGCGTGGCGGTAGGCATCATCTGGGACATCTCGTGGCACCAGACGATCGGCCGTGACACGTTCTGGACGCCCGCCCACCTGGCGACGTACGTCGGCGGCCTCACGGCGGGGCTGGCGTGCGGATGGCTGGCGCTCAAGACGACGTTCGCGGGGACGGACGAGGAACGCGGGTGGGCCGTCGAGCTCTGGGGATTTCGGGCTCCGATCGGTGCCTGGGTCGCCATCTGGGGCGCGCTGCTGCTCGCGCTCTCCTGGCAGAAGCGGGCCAGGTTCTGACCGGCGCGTTCGGCGTGGAGGTCGCTGCCGCCTCGTAGCTCGTCGTCGACCACCGAAGCGGCGAGCCTCATCGCATCGCTCACCCAGGGGAGTTCCTGTGGTGCGTGGTGGGGCGGGCGAGCGCTGCGGGGGACGCGACGCGAGCGATTCCTCAGAGCGGAGGCGTCTCTCGCTCCGTGACCTCGTAGCCGAGTAGCGTGTCTCCCGTGAAGACCGTGCGAACCTCGAAGGGTCGGTTCTCGATGAGGAGCGGTAACCAGTAGCGGTCGTCTTCCCACATGCGGTCGTAGGGGACGGCATCGAGTGAGGACCAGACCGGGATCGCTTCCTCGGTCTCGCGTGGCTCGCCCTCGATGGTGTCCGCCCGAAACACGTGGATGCGGATCGACGGGCCGTCGGTCACCTCGAAGGCCACCTCGCCGAGCTTCCGAGGATCGACCGGGCGCGCGCCGAGCTCCTCGGAGAACTCGCGAACCGCCCCCTCGATCGGCGTCTCGCCCGGATCCACCTTCCCGCCGGCCGCGTTGAGCTTACCCGCCCCGAGGCCGCGCTTCTTGTGGATCAGCAGGAGCTGCTCTCCGCGCACGACGAACAACAGCGTCGCGTCGAGCGCGGGCTGCCACCGCTCCCAGTCGATGGCCTCGATCTCGGGTCCTCCGGGCGCCCGCTCGCTCATTCCGTTCCCGCGCTCGCGCGGTCGAACACGATGGCACCGTTGAACACGGTCAAGTCGCAGGACATGTCGCGCAGCTCGATCGTGGGCACCGCCGTCGGATCGCGATCCCAGACCGCCAGGTCCGCGTACTTGCCGGGCTCGATCGAGCCGATGCGGTCCTCGAGGAACATCTGGTGCGCACCCCAGAGCGTGAACGAGCGGAGCGCGGTCTCGACATCGACCGACTGCTCGGCCCCGTACGGCTGATCTCCATACACGCCCAGAAGGGGTTGTCGCGCCACCGATGCCCAGATCCCGTAGCGAGCCGGGAACGGTGTCACGAAGTAATCGGAGCCGCTGGCCCATTGCATCCCGCGCTCGAGGTAGGATGCGAACGGGTTCAACCGCCGGGCGCGCTCCGGGCCGAAGTTCCCGGCGTACGTATCGCCGATCCACCACGTGAACGTCGGCGAGGGCTCCGGATACGCCGTCTCCCAATCGCGTTGAAGCTCCGCCATGGCATCGAGCGCTCGATCGGTCGGGATGTTCGAGTGGATGATGCCGTGCCTCAGTCCACGGGTCGGAGTCGCCTCCAACGCCTCGACGAAACTGTCCACCGTCCAGTCGATCGCCCGATCCCCGATCGAGTGGATGCTGACGTGGAGTCCCGCGTCGTGGTAGATGCGGAAGCGCTCGCGAAGCGCGTCGGGGTCCATCGTCGGATACCCTCGGTTGCCGGCGTCGACTTCGGTGTGCTGACGGTTCCAGTCGTCGTACAGCCAAGCCGTCCGCGCGCCTCCGCTCCCATCGATGTAGAGCTTGATGCCACCGGAAATCAGATGGTCGTCGCCGGTCGATTCGTACGGACGCGTGAACGTCGCGAGGCTGTCTGCGTACGCCCGGACCTCCTCGATCGCGCCGAGTCGCGCGTCCCACAACGCGAACACGCGGACCGACAGGTCGCCCGCGGCCTGCACGGCGCGGTAGGCGTCCCATGCCGCACCGCCGATCCCGGGATCCTTGGCGCCCGTCATGCACTCGGCGTTGAACTCGTCCGCCAGCGCGGCGATTCCGGCCACCTGTTGCTCGGCGGTCACGCGAGGGATGAGACGAGACACGAGCGCCTGTGCCGACTCCTTGAGCACGCCGGTCGGGGTCCCGTCGGGCGCTCGATCGATCGTGCCGCCCGGTGGATCCGGGGTGTCGCGCGTGATGCCGGCCATCTCGAGCGCGAGCGAGTTCGCGACGCCGTAGTGGCCCATGGTGTGGCTGAGCCAAACGGGGTGCCCCCCCGAGATCTCGTCGAGATCGGATGCGTAGATGTATCGCAGCTCTTCGAGCTTCCCTTCGTCCCACCCACCGCCGCGCACCCACTCTCCGTCTTCGAGACGACTCGCCTGCTCGGCCACCATCCCTTGGACATCGGCGATGTTCTCGACATTGGGGTAGCTGAGGTCGATTCGGAACAGTCGATTCGTCCCGCCGAGCGCGAAGTGCACGTGCGAGTCGATGAGCCCCGGGGTCACGGCTCGACCCGCGAGGTCGATCCGCCGCGTGTCGGGACCGGCCAAGGCTTCGATGGCGTCCGTGGCTCCGACCGCCTCGATCCGTTCCCCACGCACCGCGACCGCCTCGGCGATCGGGTTCACTTCGGACATCGTGAGGACGCGTCCGTTCGTGAGCACGAGATCGACGGGATCCGCCGGGGGTCGGTCTCCGCACGCTGCGAGCGCGAACGCTCCGGAGAGGATGAGCGTCGACGCGCTGCGGCGGAGCGCGGCCCGAGCGGCGTGGCGGCTTCGATCGTTCATGGGTCGTTCCCCCTGGCGAGACTGTAGGGCTTGAGCGAAGGGTGCATCGCGAAGACCGTCCCGAGCAGGAGCAACGGCATCGACCACGCCGCGGCCGCGACGGGTCCGAAGACGTCACCGAACGCCCCCGAGACCGGTATGAGGAGCGAGCCGGTCGCCCAGGCCAACCCCATCACGATCCCGGAGCTCGCGGCGGTACCCGATGGGACCATCTCCTGCGCCATGACGACCACCGGTGGAAGCAGCGCCATGTTCAGAAAACCCGCGACGATCGTCGCCGCGATCGCGGGTCCGCCCGCCGGCACGAGGACGACCGCGAGGATGTGGACCGGAACCGCGAGCGCGCTGGCGGCGATCAGTATGTGCTGTCGATTGAAGCGGTCGGTCAAGAATCCCGACGTCAGCGTACCGAGCGCCTGGGCTCCGAGGTAGACGCTCAACATCGCGGCGCCGGCCGCCTCGCTCACGCCGGCTCGCTCCGCGATGATCGGCTCGAACGTGAGAAACGTGCGCTGCGCGAACGCGCCCACCGCGGAGATCCCGAACACGAGCCCGAGCGGCCCCGCGAGAAGCCGGACGACCTCACGGGGTGGCGGAGGTGGGTCCGAGCTTCGACCACCGCCCTCTCCCCGGACGCAGAGCCACAGGACGACGCCGAGAACGAGGCCCGGGATCATCGCCACCCACATCGCTTCGAGACCCAGGGCGCCGACGAGCGCGACCGCCGCAATCGGCCCGGCGGCGAACCCCGCGGCACCACCGAACGAGAAGATCGAGAGTCGGACGCCGCTCCCGCGCCCGTCGGCGGCGCGGGCCACGAGCGATGCGCCGGGCGGGTGGAAGGCGGCCGATCCGAGGCCACCCAGCACGAGAACGACGAGCAGGACCCAGAACGAGGGCGCGGCGCCGATCAGCGAGAAGAACACACCCGCCACCACCGGTCCCGCCACCAAGAACAGGCGTCGACCGAAGCGATCCGCCAAGTAGCCGAGGATCGGCTGTGGAGCGGAGGTGGCGACGGAAAGCACCGTGCCGAGCGTGGCCGCGAGCGCGATCGACAGCCCGAGCTTGTCCATGATCCGCGGGACCAACGGGTGCAGGAACGCGGCGTACGCGTCCGTCGCACCGTGCGAGACGGCGATCAGAAGGACGACCGATCCGGCTCGTGCACCAGCCGGGCGGTGTGACACGGGGCTGTGGGCCAGCGCGGCGCCGCGCTCTTGCACCGCTCGCTCCGATCCTGCGGGGACGACTCTAGGGACGCGTCACAGTAACAGGATCGGTGCGGGTTCGGACGTGCGGCGCCGCGGAACGACACCCGACGGGTCGTGAAGCGCCGCGGCGATCGCCCGCGTGGGCGCGATCGATCAGATCCCGGAGCCGTTCCGGCTCGGCCGGTTCGGTGTCGATTGCGATCTCCATATCCAGCCAGTTAGTGGTGGAAGCGGGTGAAGTGGTTTGGCTTGCGACGGAGAGACCTCCGAGGAGGGTTTTGCATGGCGGGTAGCGACTCCAGGCGACGAACCCCCCGGAGCTGCTCGGTGGTGATCGCGTTGGCCGCGGCGTGTGGCGACGCACCGATCCCCGAGACGGGGATCGACGAGTCCGGCGTCGCGCTCGTCGGCGGACGGTGGCTCGACGTCGAGACGGGGCAGCTCGTGCCCAACCCGGGCATCGCCATCGTCGGCGATCGAATCGCCGCCGTGGATGGATCGGTCCAGCCGGCCGGCGATGTCGTTCGGCTCGAGGACGAGTGGACGATCCTACCGGGGCTGATCGACCTCCACGCGCACTACGCCGTCGACCTGTTCGGCGAGGGGCGAGTCGACGAGACGGTGGCCTATCCGTCCCTGCTCCTGGCCAACGGGGTCACGACGACGTTTCCCGCGGGCGAGCTCGATCCCGTCGCGATGCGAGAGCTTCGCCTGTCGATCGATCGCGGCGAGCGACCGGGCCCCCGAATCCTCAACTCGGGACCGTATTTCGGATCTTGGCGACGGGGTTGGGATGGCGCGCGCATGACGCGCGACTCGATCTTCGCCGAGGTCGACCACTGGGCCGCTCGGGGGGCTCGCGGGTTCAAGGCGAAGGGCATACGAGCCGAGCACCTGCGACCCCTGATCGAGCGCGCTCACTCACACGGCGTGACGGTGACGGCGCACCTCGACTCGGGCTACGGAGAAACCGTGAACCCTCGCGATGCGATCGCGATGGGCATCGATCGGGTCGAGCATTTCCTGGGTGGCGACATGATGCCGTCGACCCGATCCGCGTACGCCTCGCTTCAAGAGTTCGAGGACTTCGACGGGCCGGAGCTGCGCGACATCATCGCGCTCTACGTCCGAGAGGGCGTCAACTTCGATGCGACGCTCTCGATCTACGGGTACTGGGGTCCGCACGATCCGGAGATGACCGCCTACTGGACGGATGAGCTCCGGTTTCTGACGCCGTACATGCGAGCCGTCGTCGAAGCGAGACCGCCACGTCCGGTGCTCGAGTCGTTTCGGAAGATGTCGCCGATCAAGCGTCGCACCGCGCGCGCGTTCTACGAGAACGGCGGTCGGGATCTCATGACCATGGGGACGGATCACCCCAGTTGGGGCCGGTATTGGTCGGGGTTCGGCGCGCACCGGGAGCTCCTCGCGATGGCTCGCGCCGGGATCCCACCTGCGGACGTGTTTCGTATCGCTTCCTTGAACGGCGCAAAGGCGTTCGGTCTGGAAGCGGATCTCGGTAGCATCGCGACGGGGAAGATCGCCGATCTCTTCGTGGTCCGCGGCAACCCGCTCGAGGACGTGCGGCGGGCCCGGGATGTCGAGTACGTGATCGCGCGCGGGACGCTCCACGAGGCGGCCGCGCTGCTCGCCTCGGTCGAGGGGACCATCGGACCGTCCGACGCGTCCGAAGAGGGGCGGTGGCGACCCGAACGCTAGTGTGGTGTATCAAAAGTCCCTTGACCACCGAGAGTGGTGAGGCGCCCGCTCGCCAAGGCGCGAGAACGAAGGCGTAGCCATAGCTACGTCGAGATCGAGCAACGCCGGCGAGCGG
>JAKSCH010000362.1 GCA_022360695.1 Gemmatimonadota bacterium | reverse complement strand
GATGACGCGAAGGAAACGACTCCGCGGCTCTGGCGAGCAGCTTCTCGAGGTGGTGCGCAGCGTCCGCCGTCGGTGGCGCACGCGACAGCTCGTCCAAGGAGGGGCGATCGTCCTCGGGGCCGGGTTCGTCGTCTTCTTCCTCTCGACGTTCGGGATCGATCGTTTGCGCTTCGACGACCGAGCGGTGCTCGCGTTTCGGATCGTGCTGTGGACGGCGCTCGCCGGGCTCACCGTCTGGTTCCTCATCCGACCGCTCCTGCGTCGCGTGTCCGATGCGCAGGTGGCGCTCTATCTCGAGGAGCACGAGCCGTCGCTCAAGTCGGCGTTCCTCGCCGCGGTGGAGAAAGCCGATGCCGGTGAGGATGAGGGTGGGCTCGACGCGCGACTGCTCGACGTGGCGATGTACCGCGCGCGTCGGATCGAGCGCGGGCGTCGGGTCGAGCGCGCGCGTTTGCGAACCTCGAGCGCTTGGTTGGGCGGGGTCGGCAGCGCCGTGCTGCTCACGCTCGTCTTCGGGCCCGCCTTCCAGGGGACCGCGGGCTCGTTGCTGTTCAGCCCCTGGAAGACCGCCGACGCCGCGAACCCCTACTCGATCGCGGTCGAGCCGGGCGACGTCCTCATCGCGCGGGGCTCGGATCAGCTGATCAGCGCCTACCCGCAGGGGTTCGAGACCGATGAAGTCGAGCTCGCGGTGCGACGCGGGGACGCCGAGATCTGGGACCGGTACGCGATGGTGCCCGGTGAGACGGACGCGACGTTCGAGATCCTGTTGTTCGATCTGGACGAGCCCGCCGACTACACCGTGTCTTCCGAAGGGGTCTCATCGCCCGTCTATCGGATCGACGTGGCGGATCTCCCGTTCGTCGATCGTATCGATCTCGAGTATCGCTTCCCGAGCTACACCGGGCTGGCGCCGCGCACCGTCGAGGACGGCGGTGACATCGCCGTGCTGCGAGGGACCGAGGTGCGTCTGCGCATCGCGCCGACCATCGCCAGCTCGGGGGCGCGTCTCATCATCGAGGGCGACCCGGAGATGGCTCCGGTCGAGCCCGTGGACGGCGTCTTCGAGGCGACGCTCACGGTGGAGCGCGAGACGTTCTACCGGATCGAGTTCGCCGGTCCCGACGGTCGCTTCGTGGTGGGGTCGCCCGACTATCTGGTCGAGCCGCTCGACGACCAGCCGCCGTCCGTGACCATCGTCGAGCCGGGTCGCGATACCCGCCCCTCGTCGATCGCGGAGCTCTATGTGGAGGTCGAGGCCGAGGACGACTTCGGGCTCGGCGTGGTGTCGCTCAACTACTCGATCAATGGCGGGGAAGAGCAGACCGTCCAGATCCACGGCACATCGAGGGGCGGCTCCAAGGACGTGTCCGGCGGCCACACCTTCTTCCTCGAGGAGTTCGGTCTCGAGCCGGGCGACGTCGTGTCCTATTACGCGCGCGCCGTCGACCTGGCGGCTGGCGGCCGTGGCGAGGCGACGTCCGACATCTACTTCGCGGAGATTCGACCGTTCGACCAGAGCTATCGACAGGCCGAGCAGGGCGGCGGCGGTGGCGGCGGCGGTGGCGCCGGGATGAACGGCGAGCTCTCGCGGCAGCAGCGACAGATCGTGGCGGCCACCTTCCGGCTCGTCCGCGATGGCGAGGAGTTCGATGAGGCCGAGCTGTCCGAGAATCTCGCCACGCTGACCTTGCTCCAAGGTCGGCTCCGCGAGCAGGTCGAAGAGCTGATCGGGCAGATGCAGCAACGGGGCGTCGCCGCGGACCCGACGTTCCAGACCGTGTTCGAAGAGCTCCCGCAGGCTGTGGCGGCGATGCGCGAGGCGGAGACGCATCTCGGCGAGCGCTCGCTCGACGACGCGCTCTCGCCCGAACAGCGCGCGCTCCGTCACCTCCAGCGCGCCGAGGCCGCCTTCCGCGACGTCCAGGTTCAGATGGGCGGCGGCGGGCTGCCGAACTTCATGGTCGTCGGGCTGCCCGACAAGGCGGTCGCGGAGTCGCGCGAGCGGGTGCGCTCGGCATTGACCGCGCTGGGCTTGGCGCTGCCGCCGGTGCGCATCACGGTCAATCTCGCGCCCGCCGACGTGCTCAAGGAGGGCAGCCACTTCGATCTGCCGATCGCGCTCGGCCTGCTGATC
>JAKSCH010000149.1 GCA_022360695.1 Gemmatimonadota bacterium | reverse complement strand
GCTCGGCGAGCGGACAGGTGTCCACGTCGAGCAGCCGCGGACCCGTCAGCCGGTGATATCCCGCGATCGCCCGCCCTCCTGATCGGCGAAGCGTGAAGGTGACCCGGTTGCGGTAGCCGAGCCGCGCGCGCGCCGGTCGGATCGGCCGGATGGGTATCCGCGCGCCGCCGATCCGCGCGAGGGTCTCGGTCACCCCGCGCTCGAGCGCGCGTATCTGCGTGTCCGTGTCGAGGTGTTGGAGCCCGCAGCCGCCACACGCGTGGAAATGCCGGCAGACCGGGTCCACCCGGCCGGCGCCGCCGCTCCGTACGTGAACCAGCCGTCCCCGAGACCAACGCGCGCGGTTCTCCGTGAGACGCGCCACGACCCGATCGCCGGGAGCGGTTCGCGGCACGAAGACGACGCGACCCGAGTCGAGACGCGCCACGCCGTCGCCGCCGGCGGCGATGTCGTGGACGGTCAGCTCGACCAGGCCCTCGCTCACCCGTCCCGCTCCGCGCGCACCCACGCGGACAGCTCCGACGATCGCCGGGTCGCCGGTCGCTCGGACGGAGCCGTCGCCGCCGAGCCCGACGTCGACTCCAGCAGGGCCGCGATCTCGAACGCGGCGCCGAGCAGCTCGGGGGGCTCTTCCGCGAGCAGCTCGGGGTGCTCTTCGACGTAGCGGATCGAAAGATCGCTCGCGCGAAAGTCCGCATCGGCCATGACCGCGAGGTGATAGGGCTGGGTGGTCGCGACGCCGTCGATCCGAAGCTCCTCGAGCGCCAGACGCATGCGGTCGATCGCGCGCGCGCGATCCGCGGCATGCACGACCAGCTTTCCGAGCAGCGGGTCGTAGTGGAGCCCCACGTCGAACCCGGCGCGGATCCCGCCGTCCCAGCGCACCCCCGGACCGGTCGGCACATCGAGCCCGAGGATCGTCCCCGTGGAAGGCAAGAAGCCGCGCGCCGGATCTTCGGCGCTGATCCGACACTCGATCGCATGGCCGCGCGGAGCCGGCGGCTCCGCGCCCCCCAGCGCCGGAAGCCCTCCGGCGATCCGCAGCTGCTCGCGGACCAGGTCGACGCCCGTGATCGCCTCGGTCACGGGGTGCTCGACCTGGATCCGCGTGTTCATCTCGAGGAAGTAGAACGCGTCCCCCTCGACGAGGAACTCGACCGTGCCCGCCCCACGGTAGTCGACCGCCTCGGCGGCCCGGACCGCGACCTCGCCCATCCGCGCGCGCAACGCCTCGTCGACGACCGCCGACGGCGCCTCCTCGATCAGCTTCTGGTGTCGGCGCTGGATCGAGCACTCGCGCTCGCCCAGGTGGACCGTCCGGTCCGCGTCGGCCAGGACCTGGAGCTCGATGTGCCGGGGCTCCTCGAGGAATCGCTCGAGGTACACGCGCCCATCCCCGAACGCACCCTCCGCTTCGCGGGTCGCACGCTCGAGGGCCGCGTCGAGCTCCGCGGCGTCGCGGACGACGTGCATGCCCTTCCCACCGCCACCGGCGGCGGCCTTGAGCATCACCGGGAGCCCGATGTCCTTCGCGGCGGCACGCGCTTCCTCCGCGTTCGCGAGCGGCTCGCTCCCGGGCACGACCGGGACACCCGCCGCGACCATGCGCTCGCGGGCGCGCGTCTTGTCGCCCATCGCCTCGATCGCGTCCGCCGGGGGTCCGATGAAGACGCGCCCCGCGCTCTCCACCGCCCGGGCGAACGCGGCGTTCTCGGCCAGGAACCCGTATCCCGGGTGGATCGCCTCGGCACCCGTTCGACCCGCCGCCGCGAGCAGTCTGTCGACGTTCAAATAACTCTCGCCGGCGGGGGCGGGTCCGATCTCGACGGCTTCATCCGCTAGGAGCGCATGGGGTGAGCGGCGGTCCGCATCGGAGTACACCGCGACCGAGGACAATCGCTCTTCGCGGCACGCTCGGATCACGCGGACCGCGATCTCGCCGCGATTGGCGATGAGGACCTTCCGGAACGACGCGCTCAAAGGGGGATGTTGCCGTGTTTCCTGGGTGGGTTTCGATCGCGCTTGTTCGCGAGCGACTCGAGCCCCGAGATGAGACGTCGGCGCGTGTCCCGCGGGTCGATGACGTCGTCGAGAAAGCCCCGCGCGGCCGCCAGGTAGGGGTTGGCGAACTTCTCTCGAAAGTCCGCCTCCAGCTCGGCCGCCTTGGCCTCGGGGTCGTCCGCACCGGCGATCTCGCGACGGTAGAGGATCTCGACGGCGCCCTTCGGTCCCATCACCGCGATCTCCCCCGTCGGCCACGCCAGGTTGATGTCGCCGCGGATGTGCTTCGAGGACATGACATCGTACGCGCCGCCGTACGCCTTGCGCGTGATCACGGTGAGCTTCGGCACCGTGGCCTCGCAGTACGCGTACAGGAGCTTCGCGCCGTGCCGGATGATCCCGCCGTGCTCCTGAGCGATACCCGGCAGGAATCCCGGGACATCCTCGAACGTGACCAGCGGGATGTTGAACGCGTCGCAAAAGCGCACGCACCGACCCGCCTTCACGCTGGCGTCGATGTCGAGCACCCCGGCCAGGACCGCCGGTTGGTTCGCGATGACCCCGATCGCGTGCCCGCCCAAACGGGCGAACCCCACGATGATATTGGGACCGTAGTCGCGGTGGACTTCGAGGAACGTCTCCCGGTCCACGACCCGACCGATCACCTCGTGCATGTCGTAGGGCTGCTTCGCCTCGTCGGGGATGATGTCGAGCAGCTCATCGTCCGCGCGGTCGTGCGGATCGTCCGTCGGCCGATACGGCGGGTGCTCCTGGTTGTTCGGCGGGAGGTATCCCAGCAACGACCGGATCCGCCGCAGCGCCTCGAGCTCGGTGGCGGAGCGGAAGTGCGCGACGCCGGATCGACTCGCGTGCACGGCGGCGCCGCCCAGCTCCTCGAACGTCACGTCTTCGTGGGTCACCGTCTTCACGACGTTGGGACCGGTCACGAACATGTGGCTCACACCATCGACCATGAACACGAAATCGGTGATCGCGGGCGAATAGACGGCGCCACCGGCGCACGGCCCCAGGATCGCGCTGATCTGCGGGATCACGCCCGAGGCGAGCGTGTTGCGGAGGAAGATATCCGCGTATCCGCCGAGCGAGGCCACGCCTTCCTGGATCCTCGCGCCGCCGGAGTCGTTGAGCCCGATCAACGGGGCTCCGTTGCGCGTCGCCAGATCGAGCAGCTTCACGATCTTCTCGGCGTGCGCTTCCGACAGCGAGCCGCCGAAGACCGTGAAGTCCTGGCTGAACACGTAGACCAGCCGATCTTCGACCGTACCGTACCCGGTGATCACCCCGTCCCCGAGGTACTTCTGGTCGTCGAGCCCGCAATCGGCGCAGCGGTGCTCGACGAAGCGGTCGATCTCGACGAACGTGCCCGGGTCGAGAAG
>JAKSCH010000006.1 GCA_022360695.1 Gemmatimonadota bacterium | reverse complement strand
TGACCGAGGCCGAGGGGCTCCGAATCCCACGCCACCGGCAGTGGTACGTGAACGCGGATGACCGCTTTCTGGGCGCGGACGACATTCGATCGATGGACGTCGGTCCCTGACACCCACCGGCCGACGACGGCTCCTCGCGTCGACCGACCCTCTGGTCTCGGTCTCGTCGGCCGACGACATCGTCGGGATCCGCGGCTAGTAGAGCGAGCGGGCGAACTTCGACTCGAGCCTGCGGTAGCTCTCGAACCCGCCCGGGACGCTCGAGAAGATCGCGCGCCATTCGTCCGAGCCGAGGACCTGGGGGAGTCGCTCGTCGCGCTGCGCCTTCGAGTCCCAGCGGATGATCCACGTGATGTTGGCCGATCCGAGCTCGTCCTGGTCCGCCCCCTGCACCTCGGATGAGATGTCTGTGTTGATCCAATACCCGACCACATCCAGGTGCTCGCGGAGGTAGGCGATGTAGTCGCCCGTGGCCCAGACCGAGAACGCGTCGAAGTTCGCGGGGTCGAAGTGGTAGTTCCGGATCTCGTACAGCGCGTCGTCCGGTGCCGGGCCGGAAGGCGCCGCGCCGCGGAGCGTGGAGTACGCCAGCCCCACGACCGCTACCGCCCCTACGCAGGCCCACAGTTTCCGTAGCCTCATGCTCTCTCCTCGATTCTGGATCGCATCTGCGCGAAGAATTCCTCGTGTCCTCGAAGGATGCGGTCGGTCGTCCGTGGGTCGGGCTCGAGCGACCCATCGCCGCGCTCGAACGAGCCGCCGAGGACGATCCCGTCGCTCTTGGGCATCATGTAGAGCCCGTTTCCCATCAGCATGATGTAGTCGATGTCGGCCTGCGGAAGCAGCACTTCGAGCTGTCCGCGCACGGGCACCAGCTCGTCGTCCCCGAACAGATCCCGCGCCCCGAGCCCCGTGCAGTTGACGACGATCGACTCCGGCAGGGCCGCGATCTCTCGACGGTCTCGGAGCTCGCGGACCACGATCTCGCCCCCCGCGCGATACACGTCTTCCTGCATGCGACGGAGATACGGTGCCGTCTCGATGATCATCGTGATCACGCGTCGCGCGTACGGGGCGGAGAACGGGTGCTCATCGGGTCCGAGATCGCGGATCCCCGGGAACAGATCCGGGAGGTCGCGTTGCAGCGAGCCCGACTCGATCGGCCGTTCCGAGATGCTGTAGTTGTCGATCCAGCGCACGCCGTAGTCCGGTCCGACCAGGTCTTGGTAGTGTCGGTACGCGAGCCGCGCCGCGCGTCGGAACTGATCGCGGAACCGATCGTCGACCGCGTCCGGCTCGAACACGCTGAACGGCGACCACTGGCCGGCCGCGATGTTCGACGTCGTGTCCGGCGGAAGATCGCGCGCGTAGATCCGGACCTTCCACCCACGTCGTTGCAGGAGACGTGCGGTGGCCAGGCCCACCGCGCCGCACCCGAGGACGGCCACGTCGCGTCCCTCCATCGTCGTGGCCTCGGTGACGGCCAGGTCCGCCGTGCCCCAGGAGAGCGTGATGCCACCGCCCCCGTGACCGTAGTTGTGGATCACCGGCTTGTCGTCGAGCCGCTCCGTGCGCAGCACGAACCCGCCCGGGCGGTAGGGCCGAAGCCCGACGAGCGTGCGGGTGACCCGATCGGGGGAGACCTCGACCGGAACCCAGGTCCGACTGCCGGCGCCGCGGTGTCGCCACGGCGCGCTCCCCTGGGTGACAGGTCCGCCGCCCGCCATGGAGCTTCCACCGCACCCGGCGAGCGCGACCCCGGCCGCGGCCGTGCCCAGCGTCCGGAGGACGTCACGACGCGTCGGCCGCGAGGCTACGCTCACGGTCGCGAGCTCCGAACGAAGGACATCGAGTTGCCGCTCGGGAAGGAGAGTCGAAGCCGATCGCCGTCGAGCTCGACCCCGGCGGGCTCGAGCGGACCGTCGCCGCTTCGCGCGGTCATGGTCAGCGGGCTCGCCTCGAGACCCGGCAACGCGTCTCCGGCGGACAGGTGGAACAGGTGCTCGAACGTGAGCTCGTCTCCCTCGAGGGTATAGCGGCCACCCTCCCCCGAGCCGCGGGCCGGCTCGTCGCCGTCCATGACGAAGAAGAGCACCTGCCACTCCTCCGACGTGAACACGATGCGACCCCGCACCTCGTGACGCTCTCCGGTCGCCAACGCGTACGCCTGTGCCTCCCAGGACCCGACGAGGTCCGATCCGCGTCCATCGAGGTCCGAGGCGCCCGTTTGCGCCGATAGCGAGGTCGAGCACACGACGAGCAGAGCGACCATCGCGACGTGCGCCCTACGAGCCACGTGGAGCCGGGACGGCGAAAGAGCGTACATGTGCGAGCCTCCTGGAGGTTGGATCGCAACGTCGCTCCGGCGGTCGAGAACGACAACCGCGCCCAAGCGGGCACCGGTCCTTGCCAGGGGCTCCTTGAATGCTATTTTTTTAGCATTATGCTAGATAAATAGCATATCAAAGGAGTCCTCGAGATGTCCGACCACGAGCAGGGCGCGGGGCGGGAGCGTAGCGATCCTCCACAACGCGCGGCGTCGCCACGTAGTGGCGACGAGCCGAGCGGAAGGCATGGCGCCGTCCGAGCGAGACGCCTCCTCCGGCTCGCGCCGGCTGTGGTCCTCGTCGCGGCGGACGCGCTCGCCGCGCAGGACTTCGAGCCCTACAGCTTCGACGTCGAGGTCACGCGCCGCGTCGAAGCCGAGCTCGGCGAGATCGAGGTGCCCGAGAACCGGGCCGATCCGGAGAGCCGTACGATTCCGATCCGCTTCGTACGGCTCGCGACCCGGAGCGATCGGCCCGCATCCCCCATCGTCTACCTGGCGGGCGGCCCGGGCGGAGCGGGGACGCAGGCCATGCGCGGACAGCGTTGGCGGTTGTTCGATCGTCTGCGCGACATTGCCGATGTCATCGTCCTCGATCAACGCGGCACCGGGCTCTCGAACGCGCTGCCCGAGCCGTGCACCGCGACAGTCGGGATCCCGGCCGACAGCGCGACCACGCGGACCCTCTATACGTCGCGTCACCGTGCGGCCCTGACGGAGTGCCTGGAGTACTGGCGCGAAGCCGGCGCGGACCTGCGCGGGTACACCACGTGGGAGAGCGCGGCGGACATCGACGCCGTTCGCACGGCGTTGGGGGTCGACCGAGTGAGTCTGCTCGGCATCAGCTACGGCACGCACCTGGCCCTGGCGACGCTCAAGCGCTTTCCGGCCGCCGTGGACCGACTCGTGCTGGCGAGCGCCGAGGGCCTCGACCACACGGTAAAGCTGCCATCGCGGACCGATGCCTACTTCGAGCGGCTGCAATCCGCGATCGACGAACAGCCGGAAGCCCGAGCGCTGTATCCCAACGTGCGCGGGATGATCGAGCGCGTGCTCGACCATGTGGAGGCGAATCCGACGACGATGCTCGTCGATGACGATCCCGTCTTCTATCACACGCTGGGTCGTTTCGAGATGCAGCTCGTGACGGGGTACATGATCTCGGATCCGGACCGCGTCGCTTCCATCCTGAGCGCGTACGCGCGCGCGGAGCGCGGGGACTACACGTGGTTCAAGAACTACGTCGATCGCGTCATCCGCGACCACGACATCTCGTTTCGCGGGATGCCGGAGGCGATGGAGCTCGCGTCCGGGATCTCCGCCGAGCGTCTGGCTCGCGTGGAGCGTGAGGCGGAGATGGCGCTGTTGGGGGACGCGCTGAACTTCCCGATGCCGCACCTGGCCGACGTCCTGCCCGAGATCGATCTCGGAGCCGACTTTCGGGCGCCGGTCGAAAGCGATCGACCGACGCTGTTTCTGTCGGGTACGCTCGACGGTCGAACGTACCCCGAGTCACACGCCGAGATCGCGGCCGGATTCTCGAGCGGCGCGGTCGTCACCATCGCGAACGCGGGGCACAACTTGTTCTTCAGCCACTCGGATCTGCTCGAGATCATCGCCGAGTTCTTCGACGGGGCCGAGCCCCGGGATCGAGCGCTCACCGCTCCGCTCCCCCGGTTCGCTCCGCGGTGACTCGAGCCGCGCGCGGCGGCCCGCGGCGTACGCTCGATCGCGGCGGACGCCTCGTGGAAGATGCTTCGAAGACTCGTCGCGTCGCGGACTCGCACCGGTTTTGAGCCGGCCGTACCCTGAGGCGGTCCCAGTTCGATGGCGTCCTCGCCCAACGGAACCGCACCAAGGAGCACACACCGATGCGACGACCCTCCACAGCCGTCTCCGCGTTCGGGCTCGCGCTCATCCTCACGCACGGAACCGCGACCGGTCAGGAGGTCGGTCCGGCGAACGGCTCGCTCGTCGTCGTGGGCGGAGCCATGCAGAGCGAAGAGATCGTGAACCGGTTCGTCCAGCTGGCCGGAGGAACGGGCGCCCGCATCGTCGTCATCCCGACGGCGGGGGGCGCCGAGTCCTACGGTCCCTCGTTCGGCGGTCTACGCCCCTTCCAGCGCGCCGGCGTGACCGACCTCGCTTTGCGACACACGAACGACCGCGCCGAGGCCGACTCGGAGGCATTCGTCGCCGCGATCCGCGAGGCGACCGGCGTGTGGTTCACCGGCGGGCGGCAGTGGCGTCTCGCCGACTCCTATCTCGGCACCCGGACCGAGGAGGAGCTGTGGGCGCTGCTCGCGCGTGGAGGCGTGATCGGCGGCTCCTCGGCCGGCGCGACGATCCAGGGGTCGTACCTGGCGCGCGGCGACACGCGTACCAACACGATCATGATGGGCGACCACGAAGAGGGCTTCGGCTTTCTGCGGAACACGGCGATCGACCAGCACTTGCTGCGTCGGAACCGCCAGTTCGACCTGCTCGAGATCATCGAGGCGCGACCCGACCTGCTCGGGATCGGGATCGACGAGAACACGGCGATCGTGGTCCGCGGTGATCGCTTCGAGGTGATCGGCGAGTCGTACGTCGCCATCTACGACAACCAGAGTACGCTCGACAGCGGGGGCCGGTTCTTCTTCCTCTCACCCGGCGACCAGTACGATCTCGCCGAGCGCCGCGCCTATCGCGTCTCGCGTCAGCTCGTCCCGCTCGAGCGCGTCGAGTCGCGGCCGTGGAGCCGACCGTAGCAACGACGCGGCCGGGAGTGCGAAAGCGAAGCGCGTAGCCGGTGTCGCTCCGTCGTTGGCTGACGCTCGTGGCGCTGATCGCGGCGGGGGAATCCGTGTTCCTCCTCCCCTTCGTCCTGATCCGCGTCTTCCGTCCCACGTTTCTCGACGTGTTCGGGATCACGAACCTCCAACTCGGCGCGGCGTTCTCGTTGTACGGGATCGTAGCCATGGTCGCCTACTTCGGCGGCGGTCCGCTCGCGGATCGCTTCTCGGCGCGGAAGATGATGACCGCCGCCTTGCTCGCGACCGGCGCGGGGGGCTTCGTGCTCGCGACGATCCCGCCCTTGAGCGTGCTCACGTTTCTGTACGCCTTCTGGGGAGCGACGACGATCCTCCTGTTCTGGGCGGCGCTGATCCGTGCGACGCGCGAATGGGGCGGCCCGGCCAAGCAGGGCCAGGCGTACGGGCTGCTCGATGGCGGTCGCGGGTTGCTCGCCGCGCTGCTCGTCTCCGTCTCGTTGCTCGTCCTCGCGGGGTTGTTGCCCGCCGATGTCGGTGCCGCGACCGAGGAACAGCGCCGCGCCGCGCTGGGTCGCGTGATCTGGATCTTCACCGGGCTCACGCTCGCCGTCGCCGCGCTCGTATGGGTCGCCGTGCCGGAGAGGCTGGATGTCGCGGAGGACGAGCGGCCCGGTCTGACGCTCGCGGGCGTGCGACGGGCGGCCGTGATGCCGGTCGTGTGGCTCCAGGCGATCATCATCATCTGCGCATACGTGGGCTACAAGTCGGTCGATGACTTCTCGCTCTTCGCCCGCGACGCGCTCGGGTACGACGAGGTCTCGGCCGCCCGGGTCGGCACGCTGTCGTTCTGGGTGCGACCGTTCGCGGCCGTCGCGGCCGGCCTGCTCGCGGATCGCATCGACTCGACGCGCGTGATCATCGGGGGATTCGTCCTGCTCCTCGCGGGGAGCACGACGATCGCGCTGGGCACGCTACAGCCCGGGATCCACTGGATGCTCACCGGCACGATCGTCGGCACGAGCCTCGGTATCTACGCGCTGCGAGGCGTCTACTTCGCGCTCTTCGGCGAAGGTGCGGTGCCGCTCGCGATCACGGGGAGCGCCACGGGGCTCGTCTCGGTCCTGGGGTACACGCCCGATGTGTTCATGGGACCGTTGATGGGGTACCTGATCGACCGATCGCCCGGCCCGTCGGGTCACCAGCACGTGTTCGCCGTGGTGGCCGGTTTCGCGCTGGTCGGATGGATCGCGACGCTCGCCTTCCGGCGGATCGCGCGATCGGGGCGGGCCACGCCCGGAGGGATCGCGGCTCAGGTGGCGAGCGTCACGAGCCGATCTCGACCGGTTGGAAGCTGAACGACTGCGAGGCGCTCCCCGTCCCGAACCCCCAGCACAGCCCCACCTGCCGGTTCGTGACGCCGCACGACGTGAAGCGGCCGGCCGAGATGTCGACGAAGTCGACGAAGGTCGTCGACGTCACGACCTGCGTCGGGGTGTTCTTCTTGCCGGGCTCGCCCGCAGGGTTTCCGTCGCCCAGCTGACCGAGCGCGTCGCGGCCCCAGCAATACGCGACCCCATCGTCGGCGATGGCGCACGTGTGGAACGACCCCGCGCTGATGTCGATGAAGCGCAGCTCCGTCGCGACCGGGACCGGAGCGCTCCCGAGCGGGTCCTGGTCGAACGTCCCATCGCCGAGTTGCCCTTCCGTGTTGCTCCCGAAGCAGAACGCCTCCCCGTCGGTCGTGAGCCCGCACGCGTGCTCGCCGCCGACCGAGAGGCGCTCGAAGATCGGCGCGGCGGTGACCTCGACCATCGAGTCGCCCCAGTTCCCGCCCCAGCACCAGAGGCTCTCGCCGTCGTCGATCGCACACGTTTGCAGACCGCCGCCATCCACATCGCGGAACTTCATCCCGGTCGCGACCGGGATCGGCGAGACGCTGAACGTGTCCGGGTGCGCGAGGAGCTGCGAGAAGCTGTTCGAGCCCCAGCAATAGAGATCGTCCTCGGTGGAGATCGCGCACGCGTGGACCCCGGCGGTGGCGATGTCCTCGAACGCGAGCTCGGTGTCGACGGATTGGGGTACCAGTCCGTCCTCCGTCGTGCCATCACCGAGCCGACCCGATGTGTTCTCCCCCCAGCACCACGCCTGCCCGCCGTCGATCCCCGTCGTCAGCCCACACGTGAAAGAGCTCAAGTCGAGCTGCGCGAAGATCTGCGGGCCCTGGACCCGCACGGGGGTCGCGCTCTCGTCCAAGGTCCCATCACCGAGATCGCCGCCGGCCCCCCAACACAGCGCGGCGCCCCCGTTCACGATGGCGCACCCGTGGGCATGTCCGGCGAACGCGCCGTTGAACGAGAGCGCGGTTTGGTTCCCGGGGCCCGGCTGGGTCACGCCCGAGGGACCTTCGGTGTCGATGCAGGCGCCGAACGCGAGACCCGACAACACGAGCGCGGCGGCCGGTCCGCCGGCGGACGGCTCCGCGGTCCATCGCCCTGGAGATGGCCGAAGCGGTTCACACATACGCAAAATAGAACCGCCCCCGGATGGACGGACCAGAGGGGCGTCGCGGAGCCGCCCTGCGGCCGGCGTTCTCGGGTACCTTTCGCGCCACGCCGCGCGCGGACACCCTGTGGGGCGGCCCGCAGCTCGAACCGAAAGCGAACGGTGATACGACGTGACTGCCGAAAAGTCCTTGCGGTTTCGGGCGATACTCGGCCCGGCCGGCATCGAGCGCGATCGGACGGTCGACATCGGCCCCGATGGTCGAATCCGCGATATCCGTTCGGGCTCGGGACCCTTCGATGGCTTCCTGGCGCTCCCGGGTCTCACGAACGCCCATTCCCACGCGTTCCAACGCGCCTTGGCCGGATTCGGGGAGGCGGCCTCCGGCGAGGCCTCGTTCTGGAGCTGGCGCGACGCGATGTACCGCCTGGCCGCCCGGGTCACGCCCGAGCGACTCTTCGACATCGCGCGCCGGGCGTACTCCGAGATGCTCCGCGGCGGGTTCACGCGCGTGATCGAGTTCCACTACCTGCACCACGGCCCGGATGGCGCCCGCGGGACCGCCATGGCGGAGGCGGTGACGGACGCGGCCGGCGAGGTCGGCCTCCCGATCACGTTCCTACCGGTCTACTACCGTACCTCGGGGTTCGACGGCGCGCCGGCGACCGCGGACCAGGCCCGCTTCTCGTTCGTCTCCGTCGATGAGTTCCTGTCGTGGATCGAGACCCTCGGGTCGCGCGCCGACGGCGCCGCCCCGCACTCGCTCCGCGCGGTCCCGCCCGCGGAGCTGGATACGCTCGCGACGGGGATTCGGGATCTGCTCGGCGAGGATGCTCCGCTCCACATCCACGTGAGCGAACAGACCCGCGAGGTCGCCGAATGCGAGGAGCGCTTCGGAGCGACCCCGATCGATCTCCTCATGGACACCGTGTCGGTGGACCGGCGCTGGAGCCTGGTGCACGCCACCCACGCGACGCCGAGCGAGCGAGAGCGAATCCGGACGTCGGGCGCCACCGTCGTCCTCTGTCCCCTCACCGAGGCGTATCTGGGGGACGGCGTGTTCGAGGCGCGCGAGCACTCGAGGGCGGGAGGCTTCGCCGCCGTCGGCACGGATGCGAACACGCGGCTCTCCGCGGCGGACGAGCTGCGGTGCCTCGAGTACGGCCAGCGGCTCCGGGACGAGCGACGCGCCCGGTTGGCGAACGAGCGGGGTCTCGGATCGTCCCTGTGGAGTTGGCTGGTCGAGGGCGGGGCGAGAGCCGCGGGCCATACGGACCACGGGCTGCGCGCGGGAGCCCCGGCGGACCTCGTGGTGCTCGATCCGGGTGGCCCGGCGCTGCTCGGACACGAACCGGAGTCGGCGCTCGACGCCTGGCTGATCGGCGGCGACGACCGCGACATCGCGGCGGTCTACGTGGCCGGCGCCGTCAAGGCTCGCGGGGGCACGATCCCGGACGAGGGCGAGATCGCCGACCGGTTCGCCGGTACGCTGCGCGCGATCTGGGCCGACTGAGCGAGCGGAAACGAAAACTCAGGCGGCCGCCTGCTCGAGCTCCATGGACCACCGGCCCTCGGTCGCCAGCCCGTTCATGCGCGCCCGGTGGGCGAACGCGGTCTGCGCGGCACCCACGTTGTCCGCGGCCCCGCCCCACGCTTGGAGCGGTGCGGCTTGAAGCGCGCGGCCGTAGGAGAAGCTCAGGTTCCACGGCATGTCGTACGCCGCGTTCATCGCGTTCAGGTGAGCCGTCGCCTCGATGTCCGACTGGCCTCCCGAAAGGAACACGACGCTCGGCACGGCGGCCGGCACGGCCCGCTTGAGACAACGGACGGTCTTCTCTGCCACCTCTTCGACGCCGGCCTGCTCCGAGCAGAGCTTGCCCGAGAGGACCATGTTCGGCTTGAGGACGGATCCCTCGAGCACGACGCGCTGGTGAAACAACGCCATGTACACCTGCTTGAGGGTCGCTTCGGTCACCTCGAAACACCGATCGATGTCGTGGTCCCCGTCCATCAGCACCTCCGGCTCGACGATCGGCACGAGACCTTGTTCCTGGCTGAGCGCGGCCATCCTCGCCAGCGCGTGCGCGTTGGCACCGATGCAATAGGCGCTCGGGATCGAGCGGTCGCCGCCCCGCCCGATGTCGATCACGGCGCGCCACTTCGTGAAACGGGCGCCGAGCTCGTAGTACTCGGCCAGACGCTCGCGCAGGCCGTCCAGGCCCTCCGTGACCTTCTCGCCCGGTGCGCCCGCGAGGTCGTGCGCGCCCTTGTCGATCTTGATCCCCGGAATCGAGCCCGCGTCGGCGATCAGCTGGACGAGCGGCGTCCCGTCGGCGGCGGACTGTCGCAACGTCTCATCAAACAGGATCACGCCGGAGATGTGGTCGCGCAGCGCATCCCGGGACCGGAACAGCATCTCCCTGTAGTCCCGTCGGTTACCCTCCGTCGAATCGACGTCGATGCTGTCGAAACGCTTCTTGATCGTCCCCGAGCTCTCGTCGGCTGCCAGGATGCCTTTGCCCTTGGCTCCCATGGCTTCCGCGACTTGGACGAGCTGCTCGTTCATCGGTACCTCCGGCTATTCGTATCGCTCTTCACGGCGTCGGCTGGCGGCCCTGGGCCGCGCTCCCGCGGTCGGGGCCGGTCGGATCCATGCAAGATCAGCGCCTCGTACACCGACGGATCCGCCGCTAGAATCCTGGCGTTTCGTTTCCTGCGCACGAATGTGTCGGGCGTGTTCCGGGGTCGTCAACGTCGAACGGGGGCGGACGGGTGAGCCACGAGAGCGGGCGGGGCGTCGATTCGCTCTTCGGCGTCTGGGCGAGGGCAGTGCGGCGCCGGCACCGCGCGATCCTGGGGCTCACCCTGGCGGCGGTCCCGCTGGCGCTCTTCTTCACCGTCCGCAGCCTCGGGGTCGACACCGACACGTCCAACATGGTGGCCGACGACCTCGAATGGCGCCGGTCCGAGCGAGCCTTGAGGGACGCCTTCCCCGATCTCGACGCCGAGCTGATCGTCGTGATCGAGGCCCACACGCCCGGCGTCGCGGATCGCGCCGCCGCGCGGCTCGCCTCCGAGCTCCGACGCGACACCGCCCGGTTCGACGCCGTGTACCGACTCGACGGGGGACCGTTCTTCGATCGGTACGGGTTGCTGTTTCGCTCGACGGCCCGGATCGACTCGCTGGCCACGCGGATCGAGACCGCGGCGCCCGTGTTGGCTGCGCTGGCCGAGCGGCCGACGTTCGCCGGGCTCGCCTCGGGTCTCCGGACGTTGGACGCCGATCCGGACCGGGCTTCGCCGGGTGATGCCGCGGCCTTCCTGGGGCTTCTCGCCGGTTCCACGCTCGCCGCGCTCGAGAACCGACCCTCCGACGTCCCCTGGAGCGCGCTCTTCGACGGTCGTCCACCGACTCCCCGGGAGAGACGCCAGACGCTGGCGATTCGTCCGCGGCTGGGCTTCTCGAACGAAGTGCCCGGCAAGGCCGCGATGGAGGCCGTCCGTCTCGCGGCAGCGTCCGCGGGGCTGATCGAACGACACGGCGTCTCGCTGTGGCTCACGGGCTCGGTCGCGGTCGAGGCGGAGGAGCTCGACACGGCGGTCGCGGACGTGAGCCAGGCGGGGCTGCTCGCCGCCGCGTTCGTCGCGGTGATCCTCTTCCTGGCGCTGCGCTCGGTTCGCTTGATCGGCGCGAGCCTGCTGACCCTGACGGCCGGTCTCGTCTTCACGTCCGCGTTCGCCGCCGCCGCGATCGGGGAGCTCAACTTGATCTCGGTCGCGTTCGCCGTCCTCTACGTCGGTCTCGGGATCGACTACGCCCTGCACGTCTGTCTCCGATACCGCCGGTACGTCGCGGACGACGTTCCGGGCGACGAGGCCATCGACCGCGCCGTTGCCGAAGTCGGACCGTCGCTCGGTCTCTCCGCGCTCACGACCGCGGCGTGCTTCTACGCGTTCGTGCCGACCGACTTCACCGGTGTCGCCGAGCTGGGGATCATCGGCGGGACCGGCATGCTGATCAGCTTCCTCGTGACGATCACGGTGCTGCCCGCCGCGCTCACGACCCTGCGGTCGGCGGCGCCACCCCCGTTTCCACGGGGGCTCCCGTGGCTGGCCGGCATCGTATCGCGACGACGACCGTGGATCCTGTGTCTCGCGGCCGCGGCGACCCTCGTCGCGATACCGCTCGCCTCGGGCGCCACGTTCGATGACGACCCCATGAACCTGAGGGATCCCGACGCCGAGTCGGTCGTGATCTACCGACGCCTCCTCGCCGACTCGATCGCCAAGCCGATCACCATCTCGCTGTCCTCGACTCCGGAGCGGCTCGAGGCGCTCGTACCCTCGATCGAGGCGCTTTCAGAGGTCCAGGGGACGCGTCGGCTGGGCGATTTCATCCCGAGCGATCAAGCGGCGAAGCTCGCCCGCCTGCGCGCGCTCGAGCCCGTCCTCCCCCGACCGCATGAGGCCCGTCCGTTCGAGGCCTCCGCGCTGGAGGGACTCGCGACGTTACGCGCGGAGCTGACTCGGCTGCGCTGGCGGGGGACGAGCGACGTGCGAACGGTCGCCACGCAGCTCGATCGGTTGCTCGGGGCCTGGTCGCGACGCGCGCCTGACGACGACCAGGCCGCCGCGCGTCGGGCGCGTGCGCTCGAGGCATCGATGTTCGGCGGGCTCGATCCGCATCTCCGGCGTCTCTGGGGGACCATCGAGGCCGATCCGGTGACGATCTGGAGCGTGCCGGCCGACATTCGGCGACGCTGGGTGGGCCGATCGGGCCAGCGACGTCTCGAGATCACGCCTCGTGGCGAGCTGCTCGACGTGGGAAGCCTGCGCGATTTCGTCGATGCCGTCCGGTCGGTCGCTCCCGACGCGGCGGGCGACGCGGTGACTCAGGTCGAGACGGGGAGGGTCGCCGCGCGGGCGTTTCGGGATGCGCTCGCGACCGCCGGGGTCGTGACCCTGCTCCTTCTGCTCCTGGTTACGCGGAGCCCGAAGACCGCGGTGCTCGTGGTCGGTCCCCTCGCGGCGGCGGCCATCTGGACCGTGGCGTTGACCACGGGTCTCTCGATGCCGTTCAACTTCGCGAACGTGATCGCGCTGCCGCTGTTGATCGGCATCGGCGTCGACAACGGGATCCACATGGTGGATCAGTCGAGATCGAAGCCGGAGCGCGCGCTCGCCTCGTCGACGAGTCGAGCGGTTCTCTTCGCCAGCCTCACCACGATCGCGAGCTTCGGCAACCTCGCCTTCGCGCGCCACACGGGGACGGCGACGATGGGACGACTGCTGACGATCGGGATGTCGTGCGTGTTGCTCGGGACGCTCGTGGTGCTCCCCGCGCTCCTGGCGGTCCGTCGAGGGGCGTCGCGCTGAGGGCGTTCGCTCGCGCAAAAGGAAACGGGGCGGTGGCTCCGCCCCGTTTCCGGGTTGCTCTCGGGTTCCGAGGGGCCCTCGCGGACCCGACGTTCAGCTCGGTCCGGAGGATATCTCCTCGAGCACCCAATTCAGGATCGCGACCGGGGAGGCGACTTGATCGAACGCCATCTTGTCGATGAGCGGTCCGGGCGCGGGACCCTCGAGGTGCTGCGCCCAGAGGTCGTAGCACCCGCCTTCGACCGTGAAGTCCTTCGAGGTGCCGACCGAGATCACGCCCTCGAGCGGATCCAACGGCAGCAAGTCTTCGCCCCAATTCGTCGTCCCACAGGTCCGGACGAAGAAAAACAGCACGGCGCCCTCGAGATTGTTCGTGACCCGGATCGTCGAGGGGTTCACGAAGTTCATCGTCGGGTCGATCGTATCGTCCCCGCAGCCGGCGATCGGCACGACGAGCGCCGACAGGAACAATAGGCCAGCCAGATTACGTCTGTTCAACATGCAATTCCTCCGCGGCTATCCACGACGGGCATCACCCCCCGTGAGACAGCCTGCCGTTTCCCGTTACATGGAAGATACTTCGCGCCCGGGCGGCGTGCAGCGTTTCCCCCTACACCAACCCGCGCGATCTTGAGTACGTTCAAAGCCTCCGGCGCGTTCCCGCAGCCGGATTCCACCTGAGAACGTGCGAACCGATCCGTGAGCGACAGGCCGACCGTCTGGTTTCACACCTTCGGGTGCAAGGCCAACCAGTACGACACCGAGCGCATCCGGCAGACGCTCGAACGCCGCGGCGCCGCGACGGTCGACGATCCCGAGCTCGCGAACGTCGCGGTGATCAACACCTGTACGGTCACGAATCAGGCCGACGCCAACGCGCGTCACCTCGTGCGACGCCTCCGGCGCCGGCACCCGAGGCTCAAGATCGTGACCGCGGGCTGCTCGACGTCGTTCCGCGAGGAGATGTACCGAGCCATGCCGGAGCTCGACGGGCTCGTCGCGGGTCACGATCCGGAGGCCGTGGTCGAGGAGCTCGATCGGCTCGGGTTGGAGACGACGAGCGGGGCACTCGATGGCCCGTTGGAGCGGAACCGCCGCGGCACCCGCGGCTGGCTCAAGGTCCAGGACGGGTGCGACCGGAAGTGCTCCTTCTGCGCGACGCGACTCGCGCGGGGCGCCTCGGTCTCGAGACCGGTCGACGAGGTCGTCGAGGAGGCGAAGCGTCTGGCCGTGCACCACCCCGAGCTCGTGATCACCGGTATCCACATCGGACACTACGGCCACGACCTACGGCCTCCCGCGACGTTGGCGCGTCTCTGCGCCCGGATCCTGGATCGCGTCGATGTCCGGCTACGGCTCTCGTCGATCGAGGCCACCGAGATCGACGACGACCTGTTGTCGTTGCTCGCCGAGTCCGGCGGGCAGCTCGCCCCTCACCTCCACGTCCCGCTCCAGAGCGGCTCGGACGCGGTGCTGCGGCTCATGCGGCGCTGGCACACGCGCGCCGACTACCGGGCCCGCGTGCTACAGATCGCGGACCGCCTCGGGTCGTTCGGTCTCGGCGCCGACGTCATCGTCGGGTTCCCGGGCGAAGGGTCGCGCGAGTTCGACGAGACGCGCGCGTTGGTGGAGGAGCTCCCGTACACGTATCTGCACGTGTTCCCGTACTCGGCGCGCGACGATACGGTGGCAGCTTCGCTGCCCGACCGCGTGCCGGGGGACGTCGCCGCGGATCGGTCCCGGGAGCTCCGCGAGATCGCCGTGTCGAAGGCCGCCGCCTACGAGGCGCATCGGGATGGCACCTGGGCGGACATCGTGGTCGAAGGGCACGACGATCGCCTCGTCGGCGTGACCGGCGACTATCTGCGCGTCGAGCTCGGCGGAGCGCCGACCGCGGGTGCCCGTTTCGCGGCGGTGCTCCGACGACGTGACGGGCGCCTGGTGGCCCGAGCGCCCGCCGTCGAGAAGGTCGGCTGATCCGGCCGGGCCGAGCCCGCCGATCGCAAACGTCCGTCAGGGCTCGGGGCCTACGACGCTACCCGCCCGCGAGGTCGAACTCGAGCACCGCCCGCGTCTGCTCCCAATCGAAGTGGATCACTCCGTCCGATCCATCCCCCTCGGCGATCGTGATCGTGAACTGCTCGAGCGGTGCGTCGAGCGCCGACGTCGCCATCGGCACGCGGACGAAGTCCTGGCTCTGATCGTACGCCGTGCCCCACTGTCCGGTCTGGCTGTTGATCACGAGCGTCCAGCCCCCCTGGGACGGGATGGTGAACAGCGTGTAGTGTCCGGCCGGCACGGTCTCGTCGCCGATCTCGATATCCACCGGGATACGGATGTGCGTGGCCTCGTTGGCGCCCGTCCGCCAGACCTGATCCCAGGGCACCAACCCCCCGTAGATGGTCCTCTCGCGCATCGATGGGCGGCCGTACTGGATGTCGAATTGATGTCCCTCCAGCACCACGGTCGCCGAGTCGAGCGGGCTCAGTCTTTCCTGTGACGCGACACCCTGCGGGGTGCCGAGGGCGAGTGCGCCGAGCGCGAGCGCCGGAACCACGTGCTCGAGTTTGATGATTCGTTTCATGGCGGTTCTCGACCTTCCTTTCCGGTAGTGAACGTCATTCCGTATGAGTCGGGATCGCGCGCGGACTCGCCAGCGACTCGCCTCCGTCCACCACGAACACCGCGCCCGTGATCCAATCGCCGGCCGGCGAGCACAGGAACGTGACCATCCGACCGATGTCGTGGGTGTGTCCCAAACGTCCCGCGGGGATGAACCGTTCCGCGAATCCCTCGAGCGCCCGTTCGCCGAACATGTCCGTCGACTCGTCGGCCGGCTGCGAGAACGCCTTCTTCACCCCTTCCGTCGGGATCGGCCCCGGTGCCACCGCGTTGACGTTGATCCCGTGGCGTGCCCACTCGAGCGCCAGGGTTCGCGTCAACGCGTCGACGCCCGCCTTCGCCGCGGTCGCGTGCGCCATCAGCGGCCAACCGCGATGGTGGAGCGTCATCGAGATCGAGACGATCCGGCCGAACCCGCCTTCGATCATGGCGGGGAGTACCGCGCGGCACGCGTGAAAGGTCCCGTAGAGGTCGATCTCGATGACGGCCCGCCACCCGTTCACCGAGAGCTCCGCCGTCGGGGCGTAGAAGTTCCCCGCCGCGTTGTTGACGAGAAAATCGACCGAGCCGAGCTCCGAGCGGGTTCGCGTCACCGCGGCTTCGAGCGCTTCGGGCTCGCGGACGTCGCCGACCGTCGCGATCGCGGCACCGCCGTACTCGTCTCGGAGCCGCGCGGCCGCGTTTTCGACCCGCTCCTCGGTTCTGCTGAACAGCGACACGGACGCGCCCGCCGCGGCCAGACATTCGGCGATACCGTACCCGATCCCGCTGCCGCCGCCCGTGATCAACGCGGTCCGACCCGCGACGAGATCCGGCGAGAACACGTCGGCGGTACGATCCGATGACGTCATCGATCTCTCCAAGCGCGAGGGACATAACGGCGCCGGGCGGTCCGCGCGGGCCCGGTTGCCGGGTCTCTGCGGCGCGGTACCTTTGCCGGCCCGGTTTTCCGGGTGTCGGTTGCAGACTCGAAAGGAATCAGGAGGAAGTCCATGGCTGTCGCCAAAGTCATCGAGATCATGTCGGAGTCGGACGTCGGTTGGGAGGATGCCGCGCGGAAGGCCGTCGCCGAGGCGTCCGAGACGATTCGCGACATCAAGTCGTTGTGGGTCGAGGGCATGCAAGCCGTCGTCGAGGGCGACGCGATCGTCAAGTACCGGCTGAACGCGAAGGTGACGTTCGTCGTACGCGACGAGCGAAACTGACCCGGTGGGCTCCGGTCGGTCCCGACCGTACCGGAGCCGTCCGCTCCACTCAGCGGAACGCGCTTCTCACCACGAACCACACGTTGGCCGGACGCTCGGCCAGACGTCGCATGTACCAGGGGAACCAGGCCGAGCCGTAGCTGATCAGCACACGCAGCGGCGTGCCCTCCCGGACGAGCCGATCCTGCTCTCCGACCCCGATGCCATACAGCATCTCGACCTCGTACGCGTCTCGACCGAGCCCTGCGGCTTCGGCGCGCTCCACGATGGGCCCCGTCATCCGCGGATCGTGCGTCCCGAGCCCCAGAAACCCGCCGCCGCCCCCCGCCAGGTGCTCCAGGAGGCGGATCGCGAGACGTAGATAGCTGGCGTCCACGTCTCGCTTGTCGGGCCACGCGAGATCGGGCGGCTCGGCGTACGCGCCCTTGACCAAGCGGATCCGGGGGCCGAGCTCCAAAATTCCCTCCAGATCCGCCTCGGTACGCCGCAAATAGGACTGGAGGCAGAGGCCCACGTTGTCGTGCTCCGCCCGCAACGCTCGGTAGAGGTCGAGCGTGCGTTCGGTGTAGGCCGTTCCCTCCATGTCGATCCAAAGCGTGCCCTCGGCCCTCTCGGCGAGCGCGGCGACGTTCGCACGCGTGAGCTCGGCGTCGAGATCCAACCCCAGGTGCGTGGGCTTGATCGAGATCTCGACGTCGAGCCCGTCCTGCTCGGCCAGCCGCATCGCCTCGAGGTATTCGGCGACGACGGGCTTCGTCTCGTCGGTCGATTCGAGGTTCTCGCCCAACATCGTGAGAATCGTCGGGACACCCCGCGCCCCGAGACGCCCGCACTCCGTCAGCGCGTCCGCGAGCGACTCGCCGGGCATGAAGCGGCGGACCGCGCGTCGCACGAACCGCCGCTTCGGTAGGCGTCGCGAGAGCCACGGGTTGGTCGAGGCCCAGAGGAGCGCCTTACGCATCAAGGCCGGCGGGCCTCGACCTCGAACGAACGCGCGCCGCCTCGGAAGTCGCGGTCTTACATCCGAAGTCCGGAATCGCCCGAATCCGACACCGCGAATCCGATCCACATCCCCGTGATCGCGTGCGCCGGGATCAGACACACCAGCGCGTACTCGCCGGCCGTGGAGGCCGTGAACGTGATGGTCTCGGTCCCGCCACCGGGCGCCGTGGCATCGGTCATCGACATGGGGTTCGATGTCACGGCGCCGGCGAAGGTCGGCTCGACATCCGTGAACGTCGGCGGGTAGGTGTCCATGGGCTCCATGACGATCACGGAATGGTAGTTCGCCGGATCCCGATTCTCGAAGTTGACGGTCACGGTGAAGCCCACGGGCACGACGACCGTCGCTTCGCCGTTGGCGTAGCCGTTGAAATTCCAGCGGTTGTTCGCGTCGGTTTCACCGGCGATCAGATCGATCGTCACGGTCTGCGCGCCCTCGTCGACCACGATCCAGTCGGCCATCGACGGAGCACTCGCGGTAGCGGCGGCGGGCGGCGCGGTGGGCGGCGTCGCCGGTGCGGGAGCCGGAGCCGGTGCGTCCGAGCCGGCATCCCCGCCACCACACGCGGCAACACCCACGGCTACGGCGATCGCGGGAATCGTTGTCGTAGTGAATCGCTTCATCGGTATGTCTCGCTCCATGTCTTGGTAATGAGATCAGGTAAGGGTGCTCTCGCGGCGAACGACCGACCCGCGAAGCTCGGCAAATATACGACGTGGGCGAGCGCTCGGCAGGGGAGCGGGACGCTCGACCGGGCCCGTCGTGGAGCGGGCGTCCGGCGCGAAAACTGGCGCGCGGCGAGCGGGTGCCCCATACTCATCGGGCCTCGCGGCACACGCGACGATGGGCTCGGAAGCACCCCTCGGGGTTCACGAAGCGAGCTTCTCACTCGTCGCACGCTCCCCCGCAGCGAGGAACCCCGAACGCGTTCAACGCATGGGCTCGCCACTC
>JAKSCH010000097.1 GCA_022360695.1 Gemmatimonadota bacterium | reverse complement strand
CGGCGAGCAACCCGTCGATCGAAGCGGCATGAGTGTGCGGCGCCAGCCCGTCGTGGGCGTGCACGACGCGACCGGCGATCGGGCGACGAACCTCGTCGACATCGTCGGCGCCATGCCGGAGCGACAACGCGTCGGCGATCCGACCCTGTCGCTCCATCTCGAGCGCGAGGTGGTAGACGTTGTGGCCCACGAACGACACGACGCCGAGCACGATCGGCATCGCGTACGCCACCAGCGCCAGAGCGCCGGCGAGACCACGAAGCGCTCGCGGTACTCGTAACATCATGGGCGACCTCTACCTGCCACATCCGGACTACGTGGATCGACCCCGCCCGAGCGAGCGCCGCGAGTCGGAAGACTCGACCGGCTCGCACCGCACCGCCCCTGACCATTCGCAGAAAGCACGCCGTCGGCTCTCTCGGTGACACGACGGACGACGCGGTGGCGCACGAACCGGGAGCGGGGGCGGCACCCTGCCCCGTCGTCATCTGTATCATAATCTACATAGCTAGTTTTCGACGTATCCGCGGAGGCGCTGCGGCCCGAGTAACGGCGGACGGCCCGCGCGCCAACCGAGCGGCCGTCCTACCTTGAAGCCTCGCCGTCGAGCCCGACGGCCGCCGCCGAGCCCGCTCACACCCGAGAGGCACCCCCGTGCTCCACAGACCGGTCCGCGCCGTCGCCCTGTTCGCTCTTGGCCTCACGAGCTCCGTGGTGATGCTCCCTCTCCACGCGCAGTCGCTCGGCCCCGAGCGTATCGCCGAGCTCACCGAGGCGGAGGCCCCGGAGGCGTTCGACCGTTTCAGACGTCTGCTCTCGCTGCCGAACGACGCGATGTTCCCGGACGACATCACCGCGCTGAGCGAGCACCTGACCGAGGAGTTCGAGGGGCGCGGGTTCACCGTCGAGCCCTTGGAGATGCCCGGAAGCGACGCGCTGTTGGCAACGCGGGCGGCCGCGGGCGCCGAGCGGACGGTGCTCATCTATCTACAGGCCGATGGACAGCCCGTCGATCCGACGGCGTGGTATCAGGACAGTCCATGGACCCCGACGCTCAAGACGCGGCGCCCCGGTACTCCGGTCAGCAGCGTGGATGGAAACCCGGAGGGGTGGGAGACATTGCCGTGGGAGCGTCTCTACGAGGACCCCGACCCCGAGTGGCGGATGTTCGCCCGGTCGGCGTCGGACTCCAAGGGACCGATCGCGCAGTTCCTTTCCGCGCTGACGATTCTCGACGAGGCCGGCATCGAGCCCGACTTCGACATGAAGGTCGTGATCGATACGGAAGAGGAGATGGGCTCGCCGTACCTGCCTGGCGCGGTCTCGCGATACAGCGATCGACTGGCGGCGGATTTCTTGGTGATCTTCGATGGTCCGCCGCACGACTCGGGCGAGCCGACGCTCAAGTTCGGAGCGCGCGGGATCGCCACGATCACGCTCACGACCTACGGCCCGCGGGTGGCCCAGCACTCCGGGCACTGGGGCAACTACGTCCCGAACCCGGTCCTACGGTTGTCGCAGATCCTGGCCTCGATGAAGGACGAGGCCGG
>JAKSCH010000367.1 GCA_022360695.1 Gemmatimonadota bacterium | reverse complement strand
AAGTCGCGCAAGCTGAGCGTTCTCCACTCTCGACAACCGAGCGCGCGCTGGAGACACCTGATCAGACGTCAGCGGTGTGGGGACGGACTTGCGCTCCGGCTTACACGGCAGGGGGTTTTGGCCTCCCTACTTCGAACCTCCTCCCCAACCGGGTGGTGGCTGACAGGGCTCGTCCTGGTAGTTCGGGTCGTTCGGGTTCGGGGCGCCACCCGGTGGCGCCCCGGCGCCCGAGGAGCCGACGAAGAACTTGCTGCCGTCGGTGAAGGTGACGTCCTTGCCGTTCGCGCGCTTGAGCGAGTGGTCCTTCGCCTGGTAACCGTCGACGATGATCTCGGTGCCAGGCGCGAGGCAGTCGCGGTGGAGCCCCCGACGGAGGAGCGTGTTCGGCGTCCCGCCTTCGACCATCCACACGTGCGTCGCCGTGTCCGTGACGACTTCCATGTGGATCCAGGTGTGGGGGTTCACCCACTCGAGCATCACGACGGTCCCGGCGAGGATGATCGGCGCGTCGCGATCGAACTCCGCGCCGAACGCGTGGTGCGCGATCAAGGGCGCTGCCGCGCCGAGCGCCAACCCGCCGACGACCAAGTATAGACGTGTCTTCTTCATGATCCTCGTTTCAACCCTGGTTGGGGTCTCTGCTTCAACTGTGCTTCGTCGGTTTCGTTTCGCCGGTCGCGATCGATCCTGCAGCGATCGCGGTTGGGCCACTCGATCAGGGATTCCCTGCGCTCTGCCGCTCCTGCGCCCGGGCGCCTCGGAGCACGTTCTCCATCGCGTAGTTGCCCTCGTGACAGGCGTATTCGTACAAGAGCGCATCCATCTTGCGGAACGGCACTTCCCCGCCCCACGCGCTCTCCCACGTGTCCGGGTCCTCGACCGTGAACTCGTAGCGGATCGTGCGGGCGTCGGCGAGCGTGAACCGCTCGGTCACCTTCATGTTCTCGGACGCGCCGAAGAACTGGCGGTAGCCGTTGAGCTGGTCGGCCGGGAAGTGCGTGGTCTCGACGACCAGCGTGTCGTCCTCCCACCAGCCGCGTGAGTCGCCGAACCACGGGCGGACGTCGTCGGGCAAGGGCTCGTGGTCGCCGAGCTTGATGACGCGCACGTCGTGCACCATCTCCGTCATGATCATGACGTGATCCGGCGTTTGCACGATCGTGTAGTTGTTGTTGTAAAAATAGTTCGGCAGCATCGGCGGGCCGGCGTTCGAGCCGAACGACACGATGCAGCGCTCGGCGAGCGGTCGGTTCTCCGGGTTGTCGTACTCGCCGAACTGGTTCCGGGCCTGGAGCGCCTGCCCCGCGCGCGTCTGGCCGGCCTGCGTGCGCGGCGGGATCCGGCCGTTCTCGGGTCGCGTGATGAGCGAGCTGCGCGGCTCGCCGTTCACGCGCGCGACGCGGTCACCCTGATCGAGCCAGAAGTAGTTGTACCCGCCGGTGCCTCCCGAGGCGGCGTCGAACAACGCGTTCCCGCTGAACTCGCCGCCCTCGGCGGGCGCGCCTCGGTCCGGGTCGCTCGGCGCGGCCGCACTGTCGATGAATCGCTGTCGACCGCCCTCGATCTCCTCGACCTGCTCCGGCGTCAGGGCCCGCGCCATCCCCTCGGGTCGCTCGATCGGCGTGATCGTGCCGTTCGTCCAGTTTCCCTGGAGGTCGGGCTGACCATCCGCCGTCCGCGGCATCTCCCAATCCCGACCGCCTTGCGCCCGAGCCACTCCGAGGAAGATCGTCGCGGTCGCCACAGCGGCGATCGCCACCAAGGGCCCCCAACGTCGCGCGCTCATCCGGCCTCCTCTATCTCGGGATCGGGTTCTTGCGGAACTCGCCGTACAGCAGCTCTTCCACGAACGGCACGCACTTGAACTGCCCCAGCCGCGCGGCCGGATCGATATTGCGGTACAACGGGACCCGGATCGTCCAGGGACGCGAGTACGTCCGCGGGTCCTCGAGCGTGGCCTCGTACATCAGGTGGTGCGGGCTCATCGGCGTGATGCGCTCGACCACCCGCAACGCTT
>JAKSCH010000205.1 GCA_022360695.1 Gemmatimonadota bacterium | reverse complement strand
CAGTGCGTGAAGGAGCGCCAGAACATGACGCCGCGCGAGAGCCCCTCGCGCAGGTCCGTCGAGGGATCGTCGAAGGACTCCCCGGTCAGGATCGTCGCCCCGGTCGTCGTGAACCCCGAGACGGACTCGAACAAGGCGGCGACCGGCGACTCGATCACGCCCGTCAGGACGTAGGGCACCGCACCGACGACCCCGACCGTGATCCAGGTGAGCGCCACGACCGCGTACCCTTCGCGGATGGTGAGATCGCGATCGAGCCCCGTGCGGCGAAACGCTACGAGCCCGACGCCGAACGAGAAGATCGCGGTCGCCCAGAACGGGACGGCCTCGCGCTCGCCGTACGCGAGGGCCACGACACCGGTCAAGGCGAGCGCCGCGCTCGAGGCCATCAATGTCATCCCGATCACGTGGATCAGGTGCCGAGCGTTCACGCGAACAGCCTCTCCAGCTTCGGCATGACATCCGGCTCCGCGAACAAGACGAGCTGATCCCCCGCCTGCACCGCGTCGTCGCCCCGCGGCATGATCACGTTGCGATCGCGTACGATGGCGCCGATCACTCCTTCGCGTGGGAGACCCAGGTCCCGCAGCGGGCGACCGAGCGCCGGCGCCCGCGGTCCGATTCGAATCTCGACGGCCTCGGCATCCACGCCGCGGAGCGCGGCTACCGACGACACGTTCGCCTTGTGCACGTAGCGGAGGATCGTGTTGGCCGCCGAGAGCCGCGGCGACACGGTCGCGTCGACCCCGAGCCGCGAGGCGAGCGGCGCGTACTGACGCCGGTGGAGCAGGCTCACGACTTTGCGGGCGCCGGTTCGGTCCGCGAGCAGCGACGCCAGCATGTTCGTCTCATCCTTGTCGGTATACGCCACGAACCCGTCGACGCCCGCGACCCCCTCCATCTCGAGGAGATCCGCGTCCGTCGCGTCGCCGTGCAGGACCAACGCGTGCGGCAGCTCCGCCGACAGCGCCACGCACCGTTCGCGGCTCGCGTCGATGATCGTGCAGGCGACGCGCTTCTCATCGAGAAACCGAGCCAGGTGGAGCGCTTCGGCGCTGCCGCCCGCGATCATGACGCGACGGAGCTCGTAGGGTCCGTACCCGGCGAGACGCGGGATCTCATCCAGCTCGCCCGACGGCGCCACGAGGAAGATCTGGTCCCCCGCCTCGATCCGACTGTCGCCCCGCGGAATCTCGGTCTCCCCAGCGCGGCTGATCGCCACCGTCATGTAGCGGCGCTCGGTGAGCTCATCCGCCAGCTCTCGGATCGTTCGTCCCGCGACCGGGGCTCCCGTCTGGACCCGGAGCCCGACCAGAACGACCGCGCCCCCGGCGAACCGGATGAGCTCCGTCGCGTACTCGCTGGTGAGCAGCTGCAACGTGTCCCAGGCGCATTCGCGCTCGGGGTTGATCATGAGGTCGATGCCGAGCTGCTCGCGCGACATCACGGTCTTCTCGACGAAGAACTCGGGATTCGAGATCCGGGCGACCTTGCGCTTCACGCCCAGGCGGTCCGCCGCCAGCGATCCGATGATGTTCACCTCGTCGCGATTCGTCACCGCCAGAAACAGATCGGCGCGTCCCACCGCAGCATCTTCGAGAACGGGCACGGCCGCGCCGTTGCCCTCGATCGCGAGCACGTCGAGGCGATCGCGGATGTACTCCGCCTTCTCGCCATCGCTGTCGATGACGGTGACGTCCTGACCTTGATGAGAGAGCTGCTCCGCGAGGTGGAACCCCACCTGGCCGGCGCCGACGATGACGATGCGCATGCTCGCGGTCGGTCCTCTAGCGCTCCTCGAGCCGGCCCGCGGCGCGGAGGATGTCGAGCGTCGGTCCGATCGGGAGCGCTTCCGTGCGACGCCCCCCGTGGCCGGTCACCGAAGTGGCCTTGAAGAGCGAGTTGATGACGGCCTCTTCGGTCGCTTCGACCACGGCTGCGAAGGCGCGAGACATGTGTCCCCCGTCGCGGACGGCCGGCGCCTCGCTCGTCGAGAACGCGATCGCGTAGTCCCCCGAGCCGTGGGACATGAACGATCCGGTACGACCGATCCCCAGGAACGAACGGAGCGCCAGCCGCTCGAGCTCGCGGTGGGCGAGCGGGATGTCGGTCGCGACCACGATCATCACGGAGCCGTCTCGATCGCTCTCCGGTGACACCCCTCCGCCGCGCTCGGCGCGCTCCGCGAGCGCCCGACCGACCGGCACGCCGGCCACCATCAGCGACCCGCCGTAGTTCGTCTGCACCAGAACCCCGACGGTGTACTCGGTCCCTTCGACGCGAACCCGACGGGACGACGTGCCGATTCCGCCTTTCCACCCGAGCGCGCGCGTGCCCGTCCCTGCCCCGACGCTCCCCTCGGCGACCGCTCCACCCGTCGCGGTTCGGAGCGCCTCCCGCACATGCTCCGGTTGGATCGGGCGAACGCGGATGTCGCTCAAGAAGCCATCGTTGGTCTCGCCGACCACCGGGTTCATCGAGCGAACGTCGCGATTCGCGGGGAGCGAGAGCAACGTATCGAGGAGCGCGTCGGCGGCGCGAAACACGCTCAGCGTCCCGGTCAGCAGGACGGGCGTCTCGAGCTCCCCGAGCTCGTTCACCTGGCTCAGCCCGACGAGCTTGCCGAACCCGTTGCCGACCGAGATCGCCGCGCGTACGCGCCGCTCGAACATGTTGCCACCGTGGGGCAGGATCGCCGTCACGCCGGTGCGGATCGAGTCGCCGACCCAGACGGTTCGGTGACCGACACGGACCCCGGGCACATCGGTGATCGCGTTCCCCGAGCCCACGGGGAGCCGCCCGATGATGACGCCGACGTCGCGCGCACGCGGACGGTCCTCGCCCGTCTCCTGCGCCACGCCGGCCGGGGCCAGCGCGTGGAGCAGCGCCGCGGTCGCGAAGAGTCGGGAGACCGCGGCGTTCGTCATCTAGTTTCGCTCGGGTAGGGGCACCACGGACCGACGGCCGTTCTGACCCGACGCCGCGCGTCGCTTTGCGGCGCCGTTGGCGTCGCCGTTGGTCGCGGCCACGCGGTGGGACGGCGCATCGATGGCGGTCGACTGCGCGAGGGCCGGCAGCTCGACGCGGAACACCGAGCCGGCGCCCTGACGACTCTCGACGCTGATGCTCCCGCCGTGCGCCTCCACGATCTCGCGCGCGATCGCGAGCCCGAGACCCGATCCGACCTTTCCGGCGTGCTGGCCGGCCTGGTAGTACTTCTCGAAGATGTACGGGAGCTGCGCGGCCGGGATGCCCTCCCCGGTGTCGCGAATCTGGAAGATCACCCACCCCGGCTCGCCCCAAGCGCGGAAATAGATCGAGCCGCCGGTCGGCGTGAACTTGAACGCGTTGCCCAGCAGGTTGCCCAACAGCTCGTCGCGTACGCGCCGGCGATCCAACATCGCGATGTCGGGCACGGAGTGATCCGGTTGCACCCGGAACACGATGCGGTTCTGAGCCGCGACGCCCTGGAAGTTCCGTTGGATCTCCTGGAAGAGCTCCGCGAGCGCCACCGGCTCGAGCTTGACCTCGAGCCCCTGTGCCTCGAGCCGGCTCATCGCGAGCAACTGATCCACGCGTTCGCGGAGAACCTCCGTTTGCTCGCGGATGTATTGGAGCGCCTCGGACGTGGCGTCGTTGACCTCGCCGTATCGTCCGTCCTCCATCATCTCGATGTACCCCTGGACGACGTTCACCGGTGTCTTGAGCTCGTGGCTCGCGATGCTGACGAACTCGGCCTTCAGACGATCGAGCTCCGCGAGTCGCTCCGCCATCGAGCGGAACGATCGCGTCAGATCGCCGATCTCGTCGGGCCGTCCGTACGGGAGATCGGGAGGCGGTGAGAACCTGCCGCCCGCGACCGCGGCCATCGCCGTCCGCAACCGGCGCAGGGGGTTCGTGATCGCGCCGACCGAGAGAAGCGCGAGCAGGACGGCCAATCCGGCCGTCAGACCCGTCGCCGCCGCCGCGGTCCGCGCGGTCCGCTGGCTGATCATGTGCGCCCGCGCCGCCGCGGCCTGGCTCTCCCCGTCGATCGCCTGGGCGAGCTCGCCGAGCGAGACGTGCGCCGCCGTGAACAACGCGGCGGACTCATCGTACTCGACCCGCGCCTCGCGCGGGCGTCGTACCTGGACCAAGCTGTCGATCCGCCCCGAAGCGCTCGTGAGCGACGCGAGGACCGCGACGCTGCTCTCGCTCGGGGTCGCGAATTCGCCTTCCGCGATCCGGTTCAAGATCCGGCGCGCCGTCGCCAGGCTGTGATCGGCCCGCTGCCGTCCCTCGTCGCTTCCGGTATCGATGTACTCGCGCAGCTCGAGGTGAAGATCCGACAGCGCCGACTCGGCCCGACCGATGTTGAGCAGCGTCTGCGCGTATTGCCCCTGCAAGTCGACCGCGATGTCGCGAATCGTGGCGACCTGTCGCAACGTGTAGTACGACGGCGCCAACAGCAGCACGATGAGCACCGCGCAGACGAGGTAGAGCCGCCCCCGCAAGCTCAGCCGAAGCAGCGGTCGCGCCATCGTCGCCGTCTAGCTCGCCGCTCGGACGCGGAGAAGGGCCGCGACGACGTCGGGATCGAAGCGCGAGCCGGCATGCGACTCGATCTCCGCGACGCCCGCCGCTTCACCGCGCTCGTCGAAGAAGCGAGCGACGGCCAGGATCCGCGCCTCGAGCGGGATGCGGTCACCACGGAGCCCCCCGGGCTGGCCGCCTCCGTCCCAGCGTTCATCGATCGACGCCAGCATCCGCTGCGTCGTTTGAAGCGCCGGGATCGTCGTCCCTTCGAGGATCCGCAGACCCGCATCCGGATCCGGCTGGACGCTCGCCCACGCGGCGGAGTCCGGTCGACCGGCCGATACCGCCGCGACGTGCTTCGCGCCGAGCAGATGAAGCAGGGCGGCCTGCCGGACTCGATCGACCGTCTCCTCATCCTGGCCGAGCTCCTCAGCGATCCGACCGGCGAGCCACGACACCCGTTTGGAGCGGCCCTCCGAGTCGGGGAGCGCCGCTTCGAGCGAGGCCCCCCAGCGCTCGAGCAGCTCCGCCTGCTCGTTCGCGGAGGGACCCTCCCCGCGCGGAGCGTCATCCACGGGCGACGATGCCGGTCGTGAAGCCACCTGTAGGTAGAGCAATCGCGTCTCGAGCAAGTTCTCGACGCGGAGCCTCACTTCCGTCGGGCTCATCGGTTTCGTGAGGAAGTCCTTCGCGCCCGAGGAGAGCGCGCGACGTCGCGACTCACTCGAGATGTCGGAGGTGAGGATGAGGAACGGGAGGTACTCCTCGCCCGAGAGCTGGAGCCGCATGGCGTCCATCGCCTCGAAGCCATCCATGCCGGGCATGAGCAGGTCGAGGACTACGAGATCCGGAGCGAAGTCGCCGAAGCGAGCGACGGCCTCCCTGGGGTCGGTGAGGCCCTCGACGTTCTCGTACCCCGCCCAGGTGAGGACATCGACGACGTACCGCACGTTCTGCGGCTCGTCGTCGACCACCATGACTCGCGCCTGCTTACGCTGATCCTCGCGCATGTACTCCGCCGGCGAAGGGTCCTCTCGAGACTCCTCGTGCAACGCCAACAGAACTGCAAGGTTCAAGCGCGTGAACGCCCCGTTCCGCGCCCTCGCGCACACTCGTGATCCCCAGCCCGCGAGCGCCCGCTCGGGGCCAGGAAACGTTACAGCACCGGGCCTTGCGGCGCCTCCGCGGGGCCGCTCCCCCTGCCGATACGGTCGAGCGCGGGCGTACCGACGGCCCGACACGAGCCCAAATCGTTGCGAGGGCGCCACATAATCGTCGTCGCCCGGCCATCACGCGGGACGGCCGCTCACCCTCCCGTCACGATCGTCGCGCGCTCGATGTAGTCGAGATCCGGGAAGTCCGCCATGAGGTATTCGTTCCCCCGCTCCTGGATCTCGCGCTGACTCGGTCCCTGACCGCGCGGCGCGCCCTCGCCGTAGCCGCTGTAGAGTCCGTCCACGACCTCCATCCCCTCGATGACCTCCCCGATGGGCGCGAAGCCGTCGCCATCCAATCGCGAGTTGTCGCCGTAGTTGATGAAGAGTTGGGTGCTCCGCGTGTTCGGTCCGCCCATGGCGAACGTCACCCGACCGCGCGTGTTCGACTCGATGACCGGGTCGTCCGGAATACTCGCCGTGCGCCAGTGCGTCTGGATCGCGGGGTCACCACCGATCCCGAACTGCGCCATGAACCCATCCAGCACGCGGAAGAAGCGAGCCCCATCGTAGAACCCGTTGCGGACGAGGTTGTAGACACGGTCCGCGCCGTTCGGTGACCATGCGCGATGAACCTCGACGACGAACGCTCCCTTGGATGTCTCGAACCGCGCCTGGTAGGTCGCCGGCGCGTTCATGTTCATGTCAGGCGACAACGGGTCCATCAACGCCTCCGGGTTGGGAGGTGGGATCTCCTCGCCCCCGCTCTCGCCCGAGCATCCGACCGTCACCAACGTGACCGCGACCACGGGTACCAGCCCTCGTCCCAACCGCTTCATGGCTCTTCTCCTCGCTGACCGAAGCTCCCGTCAAGATCGGGGACGCCCCGGCTCCTGCCAATGCCCCTCGTGCCGGGCGGGGCGAGAGGCGTCCAGACTCGTCCCGCCGACGGCGCGGCGACCGTCAGGCGTGCCGCGCCACCAGATAGCGATACGCGACGGGGATCGCCACGAGCACGAACACCGTGCTCGAAAGCAGACCGCCGATGGTGGCCAACGCCAGCGCGTTCCAGATGTTCTCGTCCTGAGACGAAGCGAACAACACGAGGGGCAGCAGCCCGAACACGGTCGTGAGCGTGGTCATCAGGATCGGGCGGACGCGCTCGAGCGTTCCCTGCACGATCGCCTCGCGCACGGGCAATCGTTTTCGAAGCTCCCCGATGTGGTATACGACCAGGATCGCGTTGTTCACGACGATGCCGCCCATCATGATCGTCCCGATGAACGCCGTGCGGGTGAACGTCGCGTCGGTGTAGAAGAAGATCAGGAAGACGCCGATGAACGCGAACGGAAGCGTGAACAGCACGACGAACGGCGCGGTGAGGGATTCGAACAAGCCCGCGGTGACCATGTAGATGAGCAGCACCGAGAACAGCAGCACGAGCCACATCTGCCGGGTCTCCTCCTCCGTCCAGCGCCCCCCGGTCCGCTCCTCGATCCGGTAGCCCGGCGGGAGCTCCATGGCGTCGACGACCGCGTCGCGCACCAGATCGCCCAGCT
>JAKSCH010000176.1 GCA_022360695.1 Gemmatimonadota bacterium | reverse complement strand
CCGCGAGCAGCGAATCGTATCGTTCGGCGGGCGCTTCGAAGTCGACCCGGGCCGACGTCACGGCCATCCGCTCCCCCAGGCGTCGGTCGAAGAGGGTCCCGGCCGCGAGGTCGTCCGCCCGGGCGAACGTGAGCGACAGGATCGACGAGACCCGGGGATCGAACGGCACGACCGCGGCATCATCGCGTACCAAGGTGATCGAGCGTCGCGCGACGGAGTCCGCGAACGCGGTGTGCGCATCGATCCCGACCGCGTCCGCGACGCCGTCGGCCGACACCGACCGGCTCCGATCCAGACCGGCGAGCGCCTTGAGCTTCAGGACGCGACGGACGGACGCCTCGATCCGCTCCTCCGACAGACGCCCCCGCTCCACGGCGGACACGACGGCCTCGATCGCGAGCGTGGGCTCGGTCGGCATCAGGAGGACATCCGCACCGGCTTCGAGCGCGCGGATCGCCGTCTCCTGCGCCCCGTATCCATCGACCACGGCCGCCATGTCCAGGGCGTCGGTGAACAGGACGCCGTCGAATCCCAGATCCTCGCGGAGCAGCTCGGTCATGAAGTACGGAGAGAGCGTCGCGGGCGGCGCTTCGTCCCCGAGTATGGACGGGGCGGCGACGTGCGCCGTCATCACCGCCTCCACGCCTTCTTCGATGGCGCGTTTGAACGGAACCAGCTCGAGCGCGTCCAAACGCGCGCGATCGCCCTGGATCACCGGGAGCGCGACGTGAGAGTCCGTCCCCGTGTCGCCATGACCCGGGAAGTGCTTGGCGGTGGTGAGCAGCCCGGCGTCGCGGGCGCCTCGGACGTAGGCCGCGCCCAGGGCCGCGACCCGATCCGGGTCTTCGCCGAGCGAGCGCGTATTGATGATGGGGTTCTCGGGGTTGTTGTTGACGTCCAGAACCGGCGCGAAGTTGAGGTGCACCCCGAGCGCCCTCGACTCGACCGCCGTGATCCGACCGGCCTCGTACGCGAGCCCCTCGTCGTCCGTGGCGCCGAACGCCATCGCCGGTGGGAACCGGGTCGCCCCACCGAGATCCAGCATGTTGGGCAACGCGTATACCCCGCCGACGCGATACCCCGGGCCCGCTTCGAAGTCCGCTGCGACGAGCAGCGGTACCTCGGCGGCGGCCTGTAGCCGATTGAGACGCGACACGTAGTCGTGCGGCGTGCCGAGCGAGATGACGACGCCTCCGATCCCCGACTCGCGCACGAGCCGCTCGACGCGGACGATCTCCGGGTCCGTGGCTGCGGCGTACCCGCCCGTCATCCATACCATGACGAGCTGCGCGACGCGCT
>JAKSCH010000297.1 GCA_022360695.1 Gemmatimonadota bacterium | reverse complement strand
TAGTGCGTTCGAGTCCGCAGCTTCGGTACCACACTTGAGCCCCGTTGAATTGTCGGCGCGGACCCACTCGACCAGTGAGCTATTACGCTTTCTTTAAAGGATGGCTGCTTCTAAGCCAACCTCCCAGTTGTCTCCGCAAATCCACCACCTTTGTCACTTAGCTAGCACTTGGGGACCTTAGCTGAAGGTCTGGGCTCTTTCCCTCTCGCGCACGAACATTATCGCACGTGCACTGCCTCCCTGAGACCAACTGACGGGCATTCGGAGTTTAGTAGGGGGTGGTATCCTTTTTGGGACCCTAGCCCTTCCAGTGCTCTACCTCCCGCAGTCTACTCAGAGGCGATACCTAAATATCTTTCGGGGAGAACCAGCTATCTCCAGGTTTGATTGGCCTTTCACCCCTATCCACAGCTCATCCGAGCAGTTTTCAACCCACTTCGGTTCGGTCCTCCACGAGGCATTACCCTCGCTTCAACCTGGCCATGGATAGATCACTCTGGTTTCGGGTCTAGCCCCAGCAACTATACGCCCAGTTAAGACTCGCTTTCGCTTCGGCTCCGCCGCTGAACGGCTTAACCTCGCTACTGAGGACTAACTCGCCGGATCATAATGCAAAAGGCACGCGGTCACCCGGTCACCCTTCCGAAGAAGGGGCCAGGCTCCCACCGCTTGTAGGCACACGGTTTCAGGATCTATTTCACCCGCCTTCCGGCGTACTTTTCATCTTTCCCTCACGGTACTCGTTCGCTATCGGTCACGGACGTGTATTTAGCCTTGGCAGGTGGTCCTGCCGGATTCAATCGGGATTTCACGTGTCCCGACCTACTCAGGAAACGGTTCCGAGCTCATACGGTCGGCTTCGCTTACGGGGCTGTCACCCTCTCTGGCTTGGTTTTCCAAACGGATTCAGCTCACCGCCGCATGTCATCTCCGAGAGCCGGCAGACTCTCACGAACCGCCCCTACAACACCGCGATAGCAACGGCTGCCGCCTTGGCACCATCGCGGTTTGGGCTGTTCCCCTTTCGCTCGCCGCTACTCAGGGAATCACGGTTGTTTTCTCTTCCTCGAGGTACTTAGATGTTTCAGTTCCCTCGGTTCGCTTCCCCTCGCCTATGTATTCAGCGAAGAGATGACTGGGCATCACCCCAGCCGGGTTCCCCCATTCGGAGATCCAGGGATCAAAGCTCGCTTGCAGCTACCCCTGGCTTATCGCAGCTTGCCACGTCCTTCATCGCCAGTCCGTGCCTAGACATCCACCCTGTGCCCTTGATTGCTTGATCTGTCTTCGATGGACCTATCAAGCGCCTCAGACGCACTCGGCGCCCAGCACTCACTCGCTACCTGATTGTCAAAAAGCAGCTCCCACCGGCGGCCGCAAAACGGCCTTCGGTGGGAAGCAAAGAAACGTATCGGTGGAGGTCGGATTCGTCAACCCGAAATCGACCCCGTTCGCGTCGCCGCAGATGCCCCTGGGGCCGGGGCTTACGGCCGTCGGGCCGAGGGCGGGGACGGCGGCGAATCGCGCGCCGTCACGCGCCCGCTCGAACCGCTAGAAACCGCCGAACAGCACGCCTCCGCCAAACACGAACTGCTCGGCGCCGCCGATCACGAACCGGGCCTCCACGAAGGGAATCGTGTTCGCGAAGATGAACTTCGCGCCGCCCCCCAGATTGAGTCCGGCCTCGGTGTCGGAGAAGCCCGACACGCTGGCGCGGCCGATGTTCAGTCCGCCGCCCACGTAGGGCGCCACGTTCCCACCCCCGCTCGTGGGGATCTCGTACCAGATGTTCCCGTTGACTTCCCAGTAGTCGCCCACGTCGGGGAAGAAGAAATTGAAGCCACCCTGGAACGACAACGGCGCGGTCGTCCCCAGGGGGAGATCGATCCGCACGCCGAGCCCGGCATCCGTATCCGAGCCGAACACGGCCTCGGCCCCGAACAGCGTCTGGGCGCTCGCCGGGCTCGAGGTCGCCAGGCCGAATCCGACGACGAGCAGGGTCGCGAACAGCAGGTTCCGTCTCATCTTCCTCACCTCCCTCGAATCCAATCGAAGTCCATCGCAGGGGAACTACGGGCCTCTCCGCCTACGCGGTTTCGAGCGCCTCGATGTCTTCCGCCAGAACCGAAACGCGGTTGTCGACGACCTGGAGAAACCCCCGCGACACGCTGAAGCGGCGCTCGCCCTCGGCGCCTCGGACGCGGAGGGTGCCGGTCCCGAGCAAGACCACCATCGGTGCGTGACCGTACAGGATCCCGAGCTCGCCATCGTACGCCGGAACCTGGACGGATTCGGCCGTACCCTCGAACGCCGCCGAGCTCGGCGAGATCACGCTCACGTAGAGCGCGCGCTCGGGGTTCAGGCTCGCCGCGCTCGGGATGTCGTCCCAAGGGCCGTCGTGGTCGCCCGGTTTAGCCATGCCGCTTCAACCCGTCTCGTCTCGTGGTGTTCCGGATCATGCGGCCTCGGACTCGAGCTTCTCGGCCTGCTCGATGACTTCTTCGATCCCGCCGACCATGTAGAACGCCTGCTCCGGCAGGTGGTCGAACTCGCCGTCGACGACGCGCTCGAACGACTCGATCGTCGTCTCGAGCGGGACGTACCGACCGGGGATCCCCGTGAACTGCTCGGCCACGTGGAACGGCTGCGACAGGAACTTCTGGATCCGCCGCGCTCGGTTGACGACGATCTTGTCCTCCTCCGACAGCTCGTCCATCCCCAGAATGGCGATGATGTCCTGAAGATCCTTGTAACGCTGGAGCGTCTCCTGTACCCGCGTGGCCACGCGGTAGTGGCGCTCGCCGAGGAACTGCTCGCTCAGGATTCGGCTGCTCGAGTCGAGTGGATCCACGGCCGGGTAGATGCCCAGCTCGGCGATCTGCCGCGACAGCACCGTCTGCGAGTCGAGGTGCGTGAACGCGGCCGCCGGCGCCGGGTCCGTGAGGTCGTCGGCCGGGACGGAGATCGCCTGCACCGAGGTGATCGAGCCCTTGGTCGTCGAGGTGATCCGCTCCTGGAGGTTGCCCATCTCGGTCGCGAGCGTGGGCTGGTAGCCCACGGCGCTCGGCATGCGACCCAGCAGCGCCGACACCTCGGAGCCCGCCTGGCTGAACCGGAAGATGTTGTCGATGAACAGCAGCACGTCGAGCGCCTCGACGTCACGGAAGTACTCGGCGACGGTGAGACCGGTGAGACCCACACGAAGCCGGGCGCCGGGCGGCTCGTTCATCTGACCGTAGATGAGCGCCGTCGATTCGAGCACGCCCGACTCCTTCATCTCCAGCCACAGATCGTTCCCCTCGCGCGTGCGCTCACCCACCCCGCAGAACACGGAGCGACCGCCGTGCTCCTGCGCGATGTTGTTGATGAGCTCCATGATGATGACCGTCTTGCCGACCCCGGCGCCGCCGAACAGTCCCGTCTTCCCACCCTTCACGTAGGGGGCGATGAGATCGACCACTTTGATCCCGGTGACGAAGATCTCCGTCTTGGGCTCGAGGTGCTCGAGCGTGGGCGCCTTGCGGTGGATCGGCCAACGTTCCGTCGCCTCGACCGGTCCCTGCTCATCCACGGGCTCGCCGAGCACGTTGAGGATGCGTCCGAGCGCCGCCTCCCCGACCGGGGCGGTGATCGCCTGACCCGTGTCGATCACGTCCATCCCGCGACGGACGCCGTCCGTCGCATCCATCGCGACCGCGCGTACCTGGTTGCGTCCGATGTGCTGGGCCACCTCGCAGACCAGGCGGTGAGAGCTACCGTCGTCGTCCTGCCAGGTGAGCTCGAGCGCGTTGTAGATCTCCGGAAGCGCCTCGGGCGCGAACTCGGCGTCGATGACCGGGCCGATGACCTGAACGACCTTACCGACTGTCCCCTTCTCCGACATGCTGGTCTCTCTCGTTTTCGTCTACGTGCCGGATCGGCCGTACGCGATCCGGATCGCCTCAGCCCTCGAGGGCGTCGGCGCCGCCGATGATCTCGGCGATCTGGTTCGTGATCTCCGCTTGCCGCGCCCGGTTGTACGTGCGGCGCAGCTTGTTGAGGAACTCCTCCGCGTTGTCCGTCGCGGACTTCATCGCGGTGCGTCTGGCCGCTTGCTCGGCGGCGGCCGTCTCGAGCATCGCGCTGAACACCGAGTTCGTGACGTAGAGCGGGAGGAGCTGGCTCAGGATCTCCTCGGCCGACGGCCGCAGGATGTAGAACGGTTGCGGCCCCGTCTTCTCGCCCACCGAGACGGGCAGGATCTGCCTCGTGGCCGGCGGCGTGCTCACCATGTTCCGGAACTCGGCGTAGACGATGTACGCCGCGTCGAGATCGCCCGCCTCGAACCGCGCCGCGATGTCGTCGATCGCGTCGATCGCGTCGGTCGGTTCCGGCCGATCCGAGAGGTCGTTGCGCGCGAGCGCCATCTCGACGCCCCGAAAGCGGAAGTAGGAGATCCCCTTGTTGCCGTAGACGTGGAACTCGACCTCCGCGCCCCCCTCCTCCAACTCCTTGATCTGAGCCTGCGCCGCGCGGATGAGGTTCGCGTTGAAGGCCCCGCACAACCCGCGGTTGCTGGTGAGCAAGACGACGGCCGCGCGCTCGATCTCATCCGGCTGACGAAGGAGCGGTTGGAGCTCGGCGAGCTCGGGCGTCGAGAGACGCGCGATCATCTCGGACAGGTGCTGCGAGTACGGACGCGCCCGGATGACCCGCCCCTGTGCCTGACGCAGCTTCGCGGTCGACACCATCTCCATGGTGCGCGTGATCTTCCGCGTGTTGTCGACGGATCGCATCCGCCGGTAGATGTCTCTCGACTTCGCCATGTCTCAGCTCGTCGTGGTGAAGACCGCTACGAAGCCATCGCCTCGGCCGACGGGCCGAGGTTGGCGTAGTCCTCGATCGCTTTTCGGAGCGCCGCATCGGTCTCGTCCGAGATCTCGCCCTCATCGCGGATCGCCGCGCCGACCGCGTCGTGCGACGACCGCATGTACTCGAGGAACCCGCTCTCCCACTCCTTGATGACCGCCACGTCGAGGCCGTCGAGGTACCCCTGCGTCGCGGCGAAGATGACCATCACCTGCTCCTCGACCGGAACCGGCTCGTACTGGCCCTGCTTGAGGATCTCGACGACGCGCTCGCCTCGATCGAGCTGACTCTGGGTGGCCGCGTCGAGCTCGGTCCCGAACTGCGCGAAGGCCTCGAGCGCGCGGAACTGGGCGAGGTCGAGCCGCAGTCGACCGGCGACCTTCTTCATCGCCTTGATCTGCGCGTTTCCGCCCACGCGAGACACCGACAGACCCACGTTCACCGCGGGACGGACGCCCGAGAAGAACAGATCCGTCTCGAGGAAGATCTGCCCATCGGTGATCGAGATGACGTTGGTCGGGATATACGCCGACACGTCGCCCGCCTGCGTCTGGATGATCGGGAGCGCGGTGAGCGAGCCGCCCGCCTTGTGGATGTCCGGGTGGCTCTCGACGACCGCCGGGTCGTCGGAGATCTTGGCCGCGCGCTCGAGCAGCCGGCTGTGGAGATAGAAGACGTCGCCCGGGTAGGCTTCGCGGCCCGGGGGACGCCGCAGGATGAGCGACGCCTCGCGGTACGCATCGGCCTGTTTGGAAAGGTCGTCGTAGATGACCAGGACGTCCTTCCCTTCGTGGTACGTGAAGTACTCCCCGATCGCGCAGGCGCCGTACGGCGACATGAACTGCATCGGTGCGGGATCCGACGCGTTGGCCGCGACGATGACGGTGTAGTCCATCGCGCCCTCTTCGCGGAGCTTCTCCGCGATCCCGGCGACGGTCGAGCCCTTCTGCCCGATCGCGCAGTAGACGCAGATCACGTCCTGGCCTTTCTGGTTGATGATCGCGTCGAGCGCCACCGCCGTCTTGCCGGTGCCGCGGTCGCCGATGATCAGCTCGCGCTGTCCGCGACCGATCGGGATCATCGAATCGATGGCCTTGATCCCCGTCTGCATCGGCTGGTCGACCGGCTGCCGGTACACGATCCCCGGGGCCACGCGGTCGACCTTCATGTAGGTGTCGGCCTCGATCGGACCGCGCGCGTCGCGCGGCTGACCCAAGGCGTCGACCACGCGGCCGAGGGTCGCCGGGCCGACCGGCACCGACAGCACGCGGCCGGTGCGCCGGACGGCATCGCCCTCTTTGAGCGCGAGATAATCGCCGAGGATCACGGCGCCGATGTTGTCCTCTTCGAGGTTCGACGCGAGCCCGACCACCATCTGCCCGGTGTCCTGCGACGTGATCTCGAGCATCTCGTTGGCCACCGCCGACGACAGACCCCAGATCCGGGCCACGCCGTCCTTCACCTCGAGGACTTCGCCGACCTCTTCGACCTGAAGCTGCTCCTCGTAACGATCGATCTGCTCGAGGAGGGCCTTCTTGATCTCGCTCGCGCGGAGCGCGCCTTCAGTTGTCGTCATCTCTATCTCGTATTCGGTTCGTTGTGTCAGACGAGCTCGTGCCGTAGCTGCTCGAGCTGTCTACGCACCGACGCATCCATCAGCTCGTCGCCGATCCGGATGATCACTCCACCGAGGATCTTCGGGTCGACGTGGAACTCCGGGATCACCTTTTTCTCGAAGCGTCGCTCGAGCGCATCGAGCACCTGGCCTCGAACCGCGTCATCGGCTTCGAAGGGGAGCGTGACGTCGGCACGCACCCGTCCGGCCTGCTTGTCGAGCAGGTCACGGTAGTCGCTGGCCACGCCGGGCAACGTCCCCTGACGACGTCGGTCGAGCATCACCTTCAGGAACCGGACGAAGAGCTCGGGCGCGTCCTCGCCGAGCGCCGACGACACCATCCGCTTCTTCTTGTCGAGCCCGACGCTCGGCGCGCCTAGGAAGTGCCGAAGGCTCTCGCTCTCCTCGTACGCGGCTCCGATCGCCTGGATCAGCTCGCCGTACAGGGCCTCGCTCCCGTCGCGTCCCGCCAGCTCGAACAGAGCCGCCGCGTAGTTGCGAGAGACCGCCGTCCCGCTCATCGGAATGTCTCCTCGGTCGACACGACGCTCACTAGATCTCGGACACGAACTCGCCGACGAGCCGGCGGTTCTCGTCCGCGTCCAGCCGAGTACGCATCAGCCGTTCGGAGGCCGCGAGCGCGATGTCCACCGCCTCACGACGGATCTCCTCGCGGAGTTGCTCGCGCTCACCCTGGATCTCTCGCTTCGCGTCCTCGAGAATCGCGGTCTGCTGCGCCTTGGCCTCGTCCAGCATGTCTCTCTTGAGGCCGTCGGCCGCACCGCGGGCGTTCTCGATGATCTCCTTCGACTCGGCGCGCGCTTGAGCCAGGGCGGCTTCGTGCTCGGCTCTCATCGCTTCGGCGTCTTCGCGCGCCTTGCGCGCGTCGTCGATCGCCCCCTGGATCTTCGCGTGCCGCGCCTCGAGACCGCCCGAGATCGCGGGAAAGACCTTCCACACCAGGATGCCCAGCGTGATCAGGAACAGGACCCAGGTCCAGACGATCAGCCCCACGTTGACCGAAAAGAGGCCACCACCGCCGCCTCCCTCGGCGCCGTGCTCCTGACCGAGGACCGCGCCCGCCGCGACGAGGAGAGCTATGCCCGCAAGACAGGCGGGCCGTAGCGTACGCATGGCTACTTGAGCAGCGCGATCACGAGACCGAAGAGCGCGGCACCCT
>JAKSCH010000103.1 GCA_022360695.1 Gemmatimonadota bacterium | reverse complement strand
CAACCAGCAGATGCATGTCCGGTGGTCGCTCGCTCGTGGATGGTGTCTACGCGCGTGCTTGCAATATCCAATACCCCGATTCGCTGTCGGAGTCCGACGTTCGAGTCGAACCTCGTCAAGTCGACTACGAGTTGCTTCTGATCCGGAGACCACGCCAGAGGCTGCTCGTCGGCCCGGTCTTCAAGTAGCACTCGTTCCTCGCGCGTGCGGAGGTTGATCTCGATGAGATCAACGCCTCGACGACCACTTCGGGGGGTGGCGTTTCGGGAGAGGTCGGGTGAGAGATGCCCCTCGTTGCCCCAGTCCTCGTAGCGCCGGCTCGGCTCCAGGCGATACCCCTGCCCTTCGAGCCGCACTTCGTATGTCGTCTCCGTCTCACCGGCCAAGTTGACGAGCAGCGTGGCGTCGAGATCGTGAATCGTGAGGTTGCGTGGTCGACTGCGTTCCGCCAGCCAGACGTTGAGCGCAATCCACCCCGCGCCTAGAGCGACGAGTAACGAGATAGCGATTGCGGCGGCGGCCGACCGAGACAGACGGGGTGCGCGCTGTGAGGGGGCGATCGCTTTCCAGCGATCGTCGGCGACAGCGCGCTGCGTGGCGGTCGCCATGCGGCGTTCGACTTCGGCGGATGGAACGTCTTCGAGCTCGCGTAGGACCAAGACGTATTCGTCGTACGCATGCTGTTTGCCGGCCTCGTCACCGAGCGCGGCATAGCCATCGATCAGCGCGAGCTGCGCGTTCTCGTGCTCAGGGTCCCAGTCGACATGCTTTCGCGCGAGATCGAGGAAGCGTTCCGGAGGACCGTCCGCCGCACGCCGGAGGACGTGGTCGAACGCTGTTCGTCGAGCGTTGCGTAGCCGCCTGTTACGAAGGTCGGCCCAGTCCCGCAGCCCGCCGAGCTTCGCCTCGCTGACATTTTCCAGAAAGCCGGTGGGTGGCAGAGCCACGATGTCGGACCAGCGGCCGGCGTGGTACGCTCGATCGAAGTCCCAGATATCGCAGGCGAGGTTCGACGACAGGACCAAGTGGTTACTCGGCCGCCGGACGAGATCCCTCGCGGCGGTCTTGGGGAGACGATTCAGGGTGTGTCTCAGTCGCTCGAGGGCGTCGGACGAAGCGAGGCCCGGCCACATCTTGTTCGACAAAGTATCTCGCGCGACGCGATTCTCATCGCTAACGGCCAGATAGGCGAGCAGCAGGAGCGGCCCCGGCGCGGTGAACTCGCCCGACTCGTCGGATGGTTCCCAACGCAGCGATAGCGATCCGAGCGTCGTCAAATAGTATGACGGCATAAGGTCTCCTTGCCGTTCCACAGTGGCCGCAGTCGCGGCGACGCCGACCTCGTCCACGAATTTCGAGGGTCGTGCGCAAGCCGTCACGACCCGGAAGACGGCCAATAGACGTCCGAGCCTGCGGCCCCGGACGATGCGAACCCTGGCGATGAGCCGTCGCACTGGCGTCGCAAAACCCGACTAAGACGTCGAAAAACCGTCTATATACAGTCGGATGGAGGCATTCAGTCCGCCCGCAGCCCGATATCGTCGGCGACGCGGGGATCTCCCTTTTCGATACGGCATGTCGACGGCCGCTCGAGATACTGGGTTCCGTCCAAGCGGGCGAGCTCGATCTGTCCGCCCGCGTCTCGATACCTAAGCAAACAGGAGGGCATGATGGAGTTTCTCAATCACGAGTGGCGGTCCAGTTTGTGGTTTGGTGTGGTGGTCTTCGCCGCGTGCGCCGAACACCCCATGGGCTCCGGTCATGAAGAGGTGCCCGCCATCCGATCGGCGTTGGCGCCCGCTCAAACCGAGATTCTGTCGCTCTCGGACTCCGTGTGGCGAAAGGGAGCCGACGCCATCGGTGACCGACAGCCTGGGTGGTGCAATGGCTGGCTCGAGGAGGGCGCCGTGACCATCGACGGCGTCGGTGGAGAGATCTCGATTCAGGGCGGTGAACCACAGGGCGGCACGACGTGCGTGACCGGCGACCGGAGGGGCGACTTACGCGGGTATGGCGGGCAGATATCGAGCGACGCATCGGACGATGGCTTCTTCCTTGAGGGCACGTTCGAAGCTTCCGTCCGCTTCAGCGACACTCCAGGTAGCCGGTATTCCTTTTTCCTACAGAACGGCGAAACGAATGTGGAGGAGATGAGGTTTGCCGAGGACGAGGCGACTGTCGAGATCGATCGACGGCAGAACCGGTGGGTGATTCGGTTGGTCGTTTTTCGGGACCGCGACGGCGACGGCGAGATCGACCATCGAACCGAGTCTGTCGCACGGACGAAGCGATATTCTTCGCGCCGGTTCGAGCAGAGGTTCGGATCGACGAACTTCCACAGGATCCGGATCGAGCGGACGCTCACGGAGGTCAGCGCTTTTTTTGACAACGAGCGTATCGGTCGCATCCGCGAGCATCGTGCGTGTCTGAGGGGAAACCAGAATCGGTGCCGGCTTCCGCAGGGGAAGATGGCCGTCGTCCTCAATGCTTGGGCTCCGTCGGAGTTCCAGAACGCCGCCAACCCCGCGCTCGCAGCTACGTACGAGATCCAGTCGGTGTCGGTCCCGCCGCTGCCGAAGCCGCCGATCCCGACGCAGGGACTCGTCGCCTACTACCCCTTCAACGGCAACGCGGACGACGAGTCCGGGAATGGGCATGATGGCGTCATCTCGGGGGCGACGCTCGTCGCCGATCGATCGGGATCTCCCACAAGCGCCGCGGTGTCGTTCGACGGCGTGGATGACGACATCAGGGTGGCGACATCGCCCCTGCTCCGCTCCGCAAACTACAGCGTGTCGCTGTGGGTGAAGACGACTCAGACGACGGCCGGGCAGGTCGTGCTCTTTTCCGGGCAGTATCACCAGAACTCGGCGAGCGGTAACGGCTACCAGCTCGAGATGAACTCGTCCGGGAACGTCGGTGCGGATCAATTCACCAGGCCTTCGGTGAATCACGGCGGAGGCGCAGCGTCCGGTCCCGTGAACGATGGTGCGTGGCACCACGTCGTGGTTTCATGGGACGGCACGACGACCCGCGCATACATCGATGGCGTCCTGGGCGGGACTCAGACGACGCCGTGTTGCAATGGGGCGAACCCCGGTCCGATTCGGTGGACCTCGCCGTTCGACGACTTCCTCATGGGTTTTACACTCGACATCTTCGGCGGGCCGATTAGCGATCGTTATCTCGGGTTTCTCGATGATATCCGCGTGTATGATCGCGCGCTCTCGGAGTCGGAAGTGGCATCGCTGGCTGTCGAATAGGCTCGCGATGGACCCACGGGTTAGGGCCCCGGCTTTACCGGGGCCCTAACCGTGGGTTGGTCAAACAGGGAGGTCCACGAGGCGTCTCGCCCGATGGCCGGGCGCGCACGCCCCGCGGTCACCGCTCTCGCATCCGTTGGGAGCTACCCGATCTTCTCGGCTCGCTGCTCCTCGCCCTCCTGGCGGAGGTCGATGCCGTCGACCTCGCCCGCGTCGTTCGTCGTGAACTCGAGCACGGCATCGATGACCCGTAGGAAGAACCTGGTCTCGGTCTCCGGGAAGAGCCTCAAGCGATTCCCACCCGTGGGGGTCACGAAGAGACGTCCGTCTTCCAGCGTGACCGTCACCGCGACCCCGTCCGGCACCTTGTACTCGCCCACGTACCGGGCGAGCACCTCCTCGGAGACCTCGACCTCCTCGCGCTCGGGCGGAGGGTCGTAGCCGCGCGGCACGGACTCCGCCCTCGAGTCCCAGTCGTAGTGCCGCTCGATGCGACCGCGGACCTCGCGCATGAAATCGCCGCCGGCGTATCCGTTCGTCATGATCGCGAGCCCGTAGCCCTTGGTCTTGTGCGCGACCAGCGTGCACAGGAAGCCCCAGTTGCCGCCGCCGTGGCTGAAGTACCAGCCCTCGCCGTCCTTCTGGATGACGAACCCGACCGCGAAGTCACCGACGCCGACGGGAGACAACATCTCCTGGACGTGCGCTCGATCGAGGACGCGCGCCGACTCGCCGGCCGCCGTCTTCTGGACCTCGATCGCGAACCGCGCCAGGTCGCCGGCCGTCGTCCAGAGGCCGGCCGCGGCCATCTCCGGATAGACGTGCCACTTGGGGCCCATCGCCTCGCCGTCCCGGTCGTGCCCCCGGGCGGCGTTACGATCATTCGCGGGCGAGATCGGCTGCTCGAACGAGCTCCGCGTCATGCCGATCGGCTCGAGCACGCTCCTCCGCATGACCTCGGGGAACGGTGCACCGCGGGCGTCGCTCAGGGCCACCTGCATGACCGTGATGCCGCCGCCGGAGTACTCGGCGAACGTCCCCGGCTCCCGCTCCATGAAGACCTCGCGGGTGTTGGAGCCCCCCTCGCCGTCGAGCGTCTGCACGGGGGTCGGGATGGGGCCGTCCGGCTCGTAGCCCGGATAGCCGAACCCATCGCCGAGCCCGGACGTGTGGCTGTGGAGCCCACGCGGCGTGACCGGGCGGTTCTCGGTGAAGCCGCCTCCATCGAGCTGCCACGAGGTGAGGATGTCGTTGATGTCCGTGTCGAGCGTGAACAGGCCATCCTGGACCGCCCTGAGCACGGCCATGGCCGTCACCGGCTTACTGATCGACGCGGCCTGGAACATCGTCTCGTGGTCGACGGGCGCGCCCGTCTCGACATCGCCGACGCCGTATCCCTTCTCCCAATGCACGGCGAAGTCCTTGATCACCGCGACGCTGGCGCCGGGCAGACCGAGCTCCTCGAGCAGCTCGTCGATGGTCAGGTCTCCGTGCCCTTCCTCGCCCGAGGACGCCTGCGGGCCCTCGATCGCGGCCATGAGCGCCGCGGCACTCCGGTCCTGGGCGACGAGCGCCGGGGTGAGGAAGACGACGGCAAGAAAGAGGGCGGCGAAGGCGCGAATTCTCATCGATCGGATCCTGGAAAGGGGCGGCACGTTCCGCAGGGTACGTTCGGGGACGCGGTGAGCGGCCGGCGACTCAGCCCCGACACCCTGCGCCTTCTCCTCCATACGGAAGAATCCCCCAACGGTTGCAGCGCGAGGGGCTCGAAGAAAGGGCCCGGCCGACGATCCCCCGGCAGGTGCGGCCTGTGTTCCGTAGCGAGGCGGAGAAGTCCTGGGTGTGGTTCCGTTGACAACCGCTTGATTTGCCCCCGGCATCGTGGCGCAAACCCTCCTGCCGCGTCGGGAAGCATGCCCATTATCAGCCGGTTCTACGGCATTGTCATCACGATGTATTACAATGATCATGCGCCGCCCCACTTCCACGCGAGGTACGGCGAGTACACGATCGTGGTAGAGATCGAGAGCGGACTCGTTCGGGGGGAGATGCCGAGGCGCGCGCTGAGGCTCGTTCTCGAGTGGGCGGACCGTCACCAGCACGAACTCATGGAGAACTGGGCCCGAGCCCGTAGGCGGGTTCCGCTGGAGGTCGTGCCGCCACTGCCGTGAGGGTTGCATGGAGTTCATTCACGTCGAGTCCGTCGAATATCTTGGGGGCTATCGCTTGCGGGTCGGGTTCAGCGACGGGGCGCTGAAGGACGTCGATCTCGCCGATGAGCTATGGGGAGAGGTCTTCGAACCCCTCAAGGACCTCGCATTGTTCGAACAGGCGCGCGTCGGCGCGGAGTCGAAAACCGTGGAGTGGCCCAACGGCGCGGACTTCGCCCCCGAGTTCTTGTATGGGGTGGGTGGAACGGTCGAGTAGGGCCTCTATCGGCCGCCGTGTCCCTACCAGCCGGCTTGGTCGAGCAACCCGATGAGGTTCTTCTTCCGTGCGTGCCGGGCGCGGACGTCCGCCACGAGGCGCGGGAACCGATCCTCGTCGCCGGCGCGCCGGAGGATGTCGCGGATCTCACCCAACACGTCGACCGCGGCGCGATAGCCTCGCTTGTTGGTCACCGCGATCCTCCTCTCCGCCTCCTGCTCGAGGATGGGGACCGCGTCGAATGGACGCGATCGGGCGCCCGCGCGCGCCAGCCGCAGCCATACGTCTGCGCTGCACCCGAGCGCGTCCGCTTCTTCCCAGGCGAGGTCGAGCTCTCCTTCGCCGAGGAGGACGGACACGAGCTGGGAACCGTTCGATAGCCGACGGAGCTCGCCGTGTGCGCGCTCGCGAACCTCCGCCCATCCCGGGCCGTCGCGTCCGAACTTCGCCAGCCGCTGGTATCGTTCCAGGCTCGGTCGAGCGGCGAAGTCCTCCCAGGCCAGGGCGGCGGCGTCTTCTCGGCGGCCGAGCTCCCGAAGTCGTTCCGCGACGAACTCCGTGAGCCGGGCGTCCGGTCGATCGAACGCGGCGAGCCCGCGTTGGCCCCATTCGAGCGCGCGCTCCGGCTCGCCCGCTTCGAGCCACACCGTCGCGATGTCGAGAAAGCGGTAGGGCGCCGACAGGTCGCGCGTCTTGATGTCGACCCGTCGCGCGACATCGTCGTCCGCGTTCGCCAGGGTCTCCATGATCCGCGTAATCCGAAACCGGCGCTCGAACCGATCCGGGTCGTCCTCGCCGGGCCCCAACGGCTTGACCTGCTCCCACTCCGCCTCGGCGAGCTGCCGGTATCTCGCGACGCCCCGCGCGCCGAGCACATCTCGATATCGCTCGAACGCGCCGTAGAAGACCTCCCACGGACTGTCGAGCTCCCGTTCGAAGAGACGCGCCGCGAGCGCCTCACCATCGGGTCGCGCGCTGCGGCAGGCCGCGAGATGGAGCTCGTGGAGATCGTCCAGGAGAGGTCCGGCGTGACCGTCGGAGTCGTCCATGTGGTCGAGCGCACGCTCGACACCCGTCAGCGCCCGCTCGCTGAGGTCGATCACGATCGCGGCATGACCGTCCTCGAGCAGGCTCGAGAGCGTCGCGATCGCCTGCGCGACGCCGGAGGCGTAGTGATACGCGCCCCGTCTCGAGAGGAACCCGCGTACCGCGGTGGCGTCGTCGATCAAGCGCCCGAGGGCGACGACATCGGGCCCAGCGCGGTCCGACCGCGCCGCCTCGAGCAGGAGGCGATCCTCGAACTCCGGGTCGACCCGGGCCTGCTCCAACAGCAGCTCGACCAGCTCCTCCGGAGATCGACGCTCGAGCGCGGCCCGTGCTCTCGCCTCCCGGTCGTCGAGCGCGGCGTCCGTCCCCTCGGCTCGCGCCTCCACGGCGGCGAGGGCGGTCGCGACCGCGTGCTTGCAGAAGTACCCCTCCGCGCCCATGGGACAGGAGCACGACCACGCGAGCTCGTCTTCCGATGTTTCGAGCCGGACGTCGTAGGGCTCCGTGCCCGACACGGTGGCCGAGATCCGTCGCCGGTCGAGACGGAGCCACACGACACACCCCGCTTCGAAGTAGCGGACGCCTCGCTCCCACGAACGACGCCCCGCGAGTTCGATGAGTCGCTCGGAGGCCAGGTGCGCCAGGGGGTCGGTGTTCGTGCCGTCGCTCATCTCGACTCCGCGCGAAGGACAAGTACGTGAACACTCGAGCTCGCGTTCACCGTAAGCTGGATCCTGTGATCCGATGAAGAGGTCGGTTACGATCCTCTTGATGTTACATTATAATGTAACACATGGGCATGGTACGAACACAGATCTCTTTGGATCGCGAGCTGAGAAACCGGGCGAGACGCCGAGCCGGCGAGCTCGGAGTGTCGTTGGCGGAGTACATCCGACGCTTGTTGGCCCGTGACCTCGGTGAAGAGGCTTCGCGCGCGGATCCCGCCGTCGTGTTCGACCTCGGCGACTCGGGCGGATCGGATATCGCTGCCTCGAAGGACCGGACGTTCGGGGAGGCGGCGCACGGGGCGACGGGGTCTTGAGCCTCTACGTCGACACGTCGGTATGGTATGCGGCGGCGGACGCCGGCGACCGCAGCAACGCGCGGGCGAAGGAGATCCTGGCGGACGAGCCGGATCCTCTGGTCACGTCGGACCACGTCCTGCTCGAGACTTGGCTTCTCGTTCGTCACCGGTTGGGCCGTGGGGCGGCCGAACGGTTCTGGGGCGGGCTCCGGGCAGGCATCGCGCGGGTCGAGCCGGCCGGAACGGCCGATCTCGAGGTCGCGTGGTCGATCGGCGAAGCCTTCCCGGACCGAGATTTCTCGCTAGCCGACCGCACGAGCTTCGCCGTGATGCACCGGCTGGGCATCCAACGCGCAACCTCCTTCGATGACGACTTCGTCGTCTATCGCTTCGGTCGGGACCGCGGCGAGGCGTTCTCCGTGATCCGCTGAGGATTGGCCGGTTCCCGACGACGAGTGTTCCGTAGCGGGTGAAACGACCAAATCCGAGCACTCTTCTGGCCATCGAGCGTTCCCTGCGAGCCCCCACCCGGCGGGATTGCGATATCCCGGTCGTGATCGTTGTATTGTCCCAGGCATATTTATTGTAATCACCTGGTTATAATCGTTACAATATCCCGGTTTATAGACGGATCGCGCGAGTCGATCACCGGCTCCAAGGCTCGACACCGAACTGGATGCTCGTACCATGACGGTCCATTCTGCGTCGGTCGGCGAAGCGTCACTTCGCGGATCCGTCTCTGGCGGTCGCCGCGCTGCGGGCAACGCCAGAGCGGCTCTTGGAAGACCTCACCCTGTTCGGTCTCCTATTCGAGTCGTTGGTGATTCGAGACCTGCGGGTCTACGCGCAGGCGACCGACGCGCAGGTCTTTCACTACCGAGACAACACGGGCCTCGAAGTCGACGCGATCGTCGAACGCGCGGACGGGACCTGGGCGGCAATCGAGGTGAAGCTGGGCGTTGGTCATATAGACCGCGGAGCGGCGAACCTCACCCGATTCGTCGAACGTGTCGACACCGCGCGCATCGGGCAGCCGGCCGCTCTCGTCGTGATCGCCGGAAGCGGCTACGGCTACGTCCGCGAGGACGGAGTGATCGTGGTCCCGATCGGGGCGTTGGGGCCGTGAAGACACCGCGGCGCGCGTGATCTTCGTGGACGTGAACGTGGGTCCGCGCGCTGTGGAAGCGCCGCCCGACCCTACCCGCCGGATACGATCTCGCCCCTCATGGCGTGAAGGAGACCGAGCAGCTCTCGGCGCGCCACGGCATTCGCGACCGTCGCGTCGAGGGCGTCGGTCATGTGGGTCATGACGAGATCGAAATGGTCGGACGGGATGCCGAGCCCTTCGTGGGCGGCGGGCATGTCCGCCCCGTTGTAAAGACAGGGTCCGCCGGCCTGGGAGCACATGAAGTCGACGAAGTGCTGGAAGACGCGGGCCTGCGCCTTCGCGTTCAGGCCACCCATGTACGGCGCGAGCTCCTCGTCCGCGCCGAACCGGCCGAAGAAGTCTCCGACGAACGCGGCGATCGCGTCGTAGCCGCCGAGTCTCTGGTATAGCGAGGTCCCGTCTTGTGCGGCGACGGGCCGCCCCGCAGCCAGGAAGACCAGGCAAAGGACGGCGGAGAGCGAGAGAGCGCGAATCGGGTATCGCATGTCGGAACCTCCACGGGCAACTGGGTGGTCGTGGCGGTGGCTCGCCGGCCACTCGCACGATTGATCGCGGGATCTTGATGCCCGGGTGTCGTCCGTCCATCGTCTGAGTATCGTCTTGTCCCGCGACGGTGTCCGGAGGACCACTTGTTCGAGCTTCGACTGTTCGGTGCGCCCGAGATCACCGGCCCCGACGGCCGGCTGACCGGACGTCCCGCGCAGAGACGCCGGATCGCCCTGCTGGCCGTATTGGCGCTCTCCCGACACCGCACGGTCAGCCGCGACACCCTGGTCGCCATGTTCTGGCCCCGGTCGGAGGCGGAGCGGGCGCGACACAACCTCGCCGACACGATCTACGTGTTGCGCAAGGCCTTGGGTGAAGACTCCCTGGTCTCGATCGGCGACGACCTCACCTTGAGCGCCGACGCCGTGGCGAGCGACGTGGATGACTTCTCCGAGGCGCTGGAGCAAGGTGATTTGGAGGTGGCCGCAGCCCTTTACGGCGGCCCGTTCCTGGACGGGGTCCACGTGTCGGGGGCGCCCGGGTTCGAGCGCTGGCTGGATGAGCAGCGGAGTCGTCTCGCCGCCGAGTACGCGGGTGCGCTCGAGGCTCGGGTCGAGGAGACCCGGCTCGCGGGGGCCGTCGCTCGAGCCGCGGCGTGGTCTCGCCGGCTGACGGCGCTCGAGCCGTTGAATTCCCGGTTCGCGCTCCTTCACATGCGTGCGCTGGCGGATGGGGGCGATCCGGCCGGGGCGATCCGGCACGGAGAGCGACACGCGGAGCTCCTCGAGGCGGAGCTCGAGCTGCCGGCCGACCCGGCCGTGCTCGCGCTCGTCCACGATCTGCGGAACGGCCAGGAGGGGTTCGAGGCGGCCCCTCCCACCGCCGAGACGCCCGGCGCGCACGAGCCAGAGAACATCCATTCCGGCGGCCCGCCCCCGCCGCGGCCCGCATCGGCGGGCTCGGCTTCACGACACGCGCCAGTAGGGAGGCTCCGATGGGTCGGGGCCGCCGTCGTGCTCGCGGGCGTCGTCGGCTCGGTGGCGCTGCTCGCGCGGTCTCCGAGCGCACCCGCTCGGGTTCCCGATCGAACCATCGTCTTTCCCCTCGTGCCCCACGAAGACGACGAGGAGTTGCGCGGCATCGGACGGCTCGCCGCGTCGCACATTCTCCTGGCGCTCGTCCAGGCGGAGGTCGGCAGCGCGGTCCTGGCGCGCGGTGAGGCCGGAACGCCCGACGCGCT
>JAKSCH010000246.1 GCA_022360695.1 Gemmatimonadota bacterium | reverse complement strand
GTAGCCCGGATGCGCCCGGCTTCGGTGCTCGCGGTCGCCGTCACCCTGGGCTCGACGGGCGCGGCGCTCGCACGGCCCGCCACGGTCATCTCGGAACGCTCGGCGCGACCCGCCGTGGAGAGCCCGGAGGTAACGGATCTGGCCTGGCTCACGGGTCACTGGAGCGGACCCGGACTCGGAGGCCGCGCGGAGGAGCATTGGCTCGCCCCGACCGACGGATCGATGTCGGCGCAGTTCCGGCTGGTCCGAGAGGGCGTGGCGGTGATGTACGAGCTGCTCCTCATCGAGCAGGACGACGACGGCGAGATCTACTACCGGTTCAAGCACGTCGGTCCCGGGTGGACCCCGTGGGAAGAGACGCGTCTCGAGTACCGGCTCACCGAGCTCGAGGGACGGAAGGCCACCTTCCGGAGCACGGCGGACGCGCCCCAGCCGAACGCGCCGTGGTGGTTCACCTACGAGAGCCCGAGCGATGACCGTCTGGTCGTATCCATCTACGGGCCCGAGGGCGACGCCCCATCGGCCCGACTCTCGATGACGCGGCAGTAGAGGGCCCCGGTGGACGCGGTACGGTATTGGCTCGCGCTCCTCGCCCTGCTCATGGTCCCGCAGGCCATCCTGTACTGGTTCATCGTGCACCCGTTCATCTCGACCTGGCGACGTCTGGGCAAGGGTCCGACCTACGCCCTGCTCACCCTCATGTACGTCGGCTGCGGGTACCTGCTGTGGCGAGCGCGTGGCCCCCTGCTGGCCACCGAGTACGGGACCAATCCCTGGCTCTGGGGCCCGGCGGCGTTGCTGTACATCGGGGCGAACGCGATCCAGATGATGATCCGGAAGCAGCTGCGCTTCTCGGTGCTCGCGGGCTCGCCCGAGCTCGAGGCGGGTGGCAAGGGAGGGGAGCTCCTCGAGACCGGGGTCTACGCGCGGGTACGACACCCACGGTACATCGCCGTCGTGCTCGGAGTCGCGGCGTGGGCGCTGTTCACCAACTACCTGGCGATATACGCCCTCGTCCCGGCCCTGATCATGGGTCTGGCGGGTGTCGCCTGGTTCGAGGAGCGCGAGCTGCTCGAGCGGTTCGGCGAGCCGTACGCGGACTACCGCGCGCGGGTGCCTATGCTGTTTCCCCGGCTCGGCGCCCGCGGATAGCCGGACGTCGGCCACGCGGCTCGATCAGTACGCGGGCACCTCGAGCGTCTTCGTCTCGCCGTCCGCATCGCAGACCAATCGTCGGTATGGGAGCCACGCCAGCGAGACCGTGTCGACATCGACGTCGGTTCGTCGTGGCGTGACGGAGACCACCTGGACCTCGATCGCCGTAGGATCCCATTCGGCGGTGAGCTCCGCCACCTCGGCTTCGAGCTCCGCCCTGAGCTCCGCCGCATCCGCTTCGAGCGCCGCGAGATCGTCCTCCGCCTCGGAGACGCGCGCCGTGGCCGCCGATGATTGGCTCACCCGACGCAGACTCGAAGAGACCCGACGCGACGACCGACGTCCGAGAAACGCGCCCAGCACGCTCTCGCCGATCGCCACGATGGTCTCGCGCTTCCGCGCGGACGCCTGCCGCTCGCGCTGCGAGAGCGTCGAGCGCGCGCGTCGGATCCGGTCGCCCAGCGTGTCGAGCTTCTTCTCGTACCGCGCTTCGAGCTTGTCGATCGCCTCGTCCCGCCGCTCCCGCGCCGCGTGGGTCAGACGCCCCCGAAACTCCGGCTCGGACTCGTCGGGTCGCGAGAACTCGTCCAGGTCGGGCGCCTCGAACAGGGTGATCTCTCTCGACCGGTAGAGGTAGTCGGCGAGATCCTTCTTGGCCGAGGCGAGCTCGCGACGCTGATTGATGGATTCGGGGAGCGGGGCGTAGCGACCCTCCTCCGGAACGTCGGCCGACGTCCCCTCGGGGACCCGCCCCAGGTCGTTCGCTCGGTCCCAGCGAACGGGCCCCTCGTCCGGGCGCGCGACGTACGCGACATCGTGACGGACCTGCGCGCCGGACGGCTTGTGGAGGAAGTGGACCGCCGCGGAGCCGAGCACGCCCGGCCGATAGACGACCGACTGCGACCGGACGCGGGTCGTCGGTCCCAACCGCTCCTCCGCGCGGAGCGCCGCGCCGGTGGCGCCGAGCTCGAGCGGGAAGAACGCCTGCGGGACGTCCCCGCCGATCGCCGGCGGCGTCGGCGCGAGGCCGTCGTCCGCGGCGACCGCTTCCGCCGCCGGCGGCGTGGCGGGCGTCGGCGCCGGCTCGGCCGACCCGCCCGGGGCCGCTTCTCCCGCGACCCCGGCGCCCTGCTCCGCGTCCGGCCCGCGACCCTGCATGAGGTCGGAGACCTGCCCGCGCGTCAGCGGGCCGCGCAGATAGCTCATCGCCCACCGGGTCCGAAACGTGACGGGCTCCGGCTCGTGGACGTTGTGCAGCAAGAACTGGCGTTTCTCGAGACCCGAGATCAGGGCGTCGAGATCGGACCGACTCCCACCGCTGCCCGAGCTCGCGACCTCGAGCCCGTCGAGCAGCCGACCCTTGTCGCGCTCCGTCTGGAGTCGGCCGATGAACCACGTGCCCGCGTTCGTGAGCGCCTTGTAGTCGAGATCGACCGGGTTCTGCGTCGTGAGCGCGACGCCCACGCCGTAGGCGCGCGCCTGCTTGAGCAGCGTGAGGAACGGCTTCTTGCTCGGCGGCTCCGCGACCGGCGGCAGAAACCCGAAGATCTCGTCCATGTAGACGAGCGCCCGGAGGCTCGTCGTGCCCGGCTGTCGGCGCATCCACGTGATGACCTGGTTGATGAGCAGCGTCACGAAGAACATCCGCTCCGCTTCCGACAGGTGCGCGATATAGAAGATGGAATGCCGTGGGCGTCCATCCGGGGCCGTCAAGAAGCTCGGAACGTCGAGCGGCTGCCCCTGGATCCAGCTCTGGAACCCGGGCGCCGCGATGAGGTTGTTGAGCTGCATCGCGAGCGTCATGCGGTCCTTCTCGGGGAAGAACGTGTCGATGTCGAACGCGCCCAGACGTCGGACCGGCGGATCCTGGATCGCGAGGATGAGCCGCGTGAGATCGAGGTCCTTCCCCGCCCGCCAAGCGTGCTCGAAGATCGTCGAGAGCAGGATATGCTCGCGCGACTGGATCGGATCCGCGTCGACGCCGATCAAGCCCAGGATGCCCGACACGGTCCCGGAGATGCGCTCGCGCAGGTACTCGCTGTCCTCATCCCAGTCGGCGTCGGGCGCGCCGAACGAGCTCATGACCGACACCGGGATGCCGGCGTCGCTGCCGGGCGTGAACACGGCCAGGTCCGTCGTGGCGCGCATCGTTCGGATGCGCTCGCCGGTCTGACCCCATTTGCCGAGCCCGCTCTTCCAGAGGTCGGCCTGCGCCGCCGCGAACTCGGAGGGCTCCATGTCCTTTCGACGCGCGTCGTCCGGGTCGATCCACGGCTCGAAGTCGTCGGGGCGGAGCTCGGGAAACGTGAGGAGGAGGTTCGTCATGTCCCCCTTCGGATCGATGATGATCGCGGGCACGCGATCCATCGCCGCTTCCTCGAGGAGGTCGAGACACAAGCCCGTCTTGCCGCTGCCCGTCATCCCGATGCAGACGGCGTGGGTGGTCAAGTCGCGCGCGTCGTAGAGAAGCGGCGCTTCGAGCGGCTCGGCGCCGACTTCGGCGCCGAGGTAGAAGGCCCCGAGCTTTTCGTAATCCACGGCTCACTCCTCGGGCCCCGCGGGTGGCGACGGGACCGCGAATCTCTCGTATGTTGTCCGCCCATCACGAGGAGACAGCGCCTCGCGGGGCCGTAAGGTGCCCGGTGCCGCGCGCGGCGCCAAGTGTCGGTGTCCTCGCCGTCTCGACCACGAACGAACGCTTTCGGAGAGTCCGCCCATGTCGTCACCCGGTCGTCTACGTCCGCTCCCTCTCGGGGTCTGTGGCGCGTTGCTGGCTACCCTGCCCGCCGCGGCCCAGGAGATCGTCCTACCGGATGAATCGCAGGTCGTCGCGATCGAGGCCGGCCGGCTGATCGATGGTCGATCGGGGGATGTCCAAGAGGACGTCACCATCCTCGTGCGCGGGGCGCGGATCGAGGCGGTCGGCGCCGGGATCGACGTCCCGGGCGACGCCACCGTCCTGGACCTGTCGGACCACACGGTGATGCCGGGGTTCATGGACATGCACACGCACATCACCAGCGATCCCAGCGGGGGCGACTCCGACGGGAGCCTCCGACAATGGCCCGGCTACGGCGCGGTCGTCGGGGCGAAGAACGCACGCAAGACGTTGCTCGCCGGGTTCACCACGATCCGCAACGTCGGCGCGTACGGCTTCGAGGACATCGGGCTCCGCGATGCGATCAACGAAGGCCTCGTCCCGGGCCCGCGGATCTTCTCCGCGGCGCACGGACTCGGGATCACCGGCGGTCACTGCGACACGAACGGGTACCGACCGGGTCTGCTCGACGAGCCCGGGGTCGGCGAGGGCAAGGCCAACGACGCGGCGGGGTTCCGCGACGCGGTGAACTACCAGATCAAGTACGGAGCCGACGTCATCAAGTTCTGCGCGACGGGTGGCGTCCTCTCGGCCGGAACCGCGGTCGGCGTCCAGCAGCTCACGGAAGAGGACATGCGGGCGCTCGTGGAGACGGCCCACTTCGCGCAGCGTCCGGTCGCCGCCCACGCGCACGGCAACGCCGGGATCAAGGCCGCCGTTCGCTCCGGCGTGGACTCGATCGAGCACGGCTCGGAGATCGACGACGAGACGGTGGCGCTCATGGTCGAGCACGGGACGTACCACGTGCCGACGATGATGGCGTTCGAGGCCGTCGTGGAGGGCGCGCGCAACGGCTTCCTCACGCCGCACTCCGCCGCGAAGGCGCTGGAGATCGCTCCGCGGTTCGAGGCGTCGATCCGTCGCTCGATCGCGGGTGGCGTCAAGATCGCGTTCGGGACCGACGCGGGTGTGTTTCCGCACGGCGAGAACGCGGGCGAGTTCGCCTTGCTCGTCCGAGCGGGCATGACCCCGATGAACGCGATCCTCTCCGCGACGCGCGAGGCCGCGACACTCATGCGGCGGGAGAGCGATCTCGGCGCGGTCGCGCCCGGGTTTCTGGCCGACATCGTGGCCGTGCGCGGCGATCCCCTCGAGCGGATCGAGTTGCTCGAGTCCATCGACTTCGTGATGAAGGACGGGGTCGTGTACAAGCTCGATGGCCGTGAGGCCATCGGAGGCGCGGAGCGGCTGGCTTCGTAACCGCGATCGACGGAATCGAATCGAGAACCCTACGAAGGGAGGATCCGATATGGCGCTTTACACCTGTGAGCAGTGTGGCATGAGCGTCGGCATCATGACGTGCGGTGCGTGCGACGCCGAGCTCGTCCATGGAGCGATCACGAAGGACGACGGCACGAGCGTGCACGTGTCGAAGTGCCCGAACGATCACGGGATGGTGAAGTCGCCCATGTGCTGCGCTCAGGACATGACCTGCGCGATCGCCTAGTGCGCGGGAGCGTCGCAGGTCGTCCGACGGAAACGTTTCACAACGTGGACGTTCGGCGGGAACGTCGGTATCGCCGTCGGGGTTTACGGGGCAGCGACGTGGGTTGGGCGGGGCGACCGTCATCGACGCGTTTGAAGTCTGCGCCGGAACGCGCCATTTTCATAGCGGTCCACAAAGGCGCCACTGCGAGTGGCGGCCGCCGTATCCGCAAAGGTGACCGTGACTTTGGTTCCACGATCTAACGCAGGCACCGCGCTCCTCGCCCTGGGCCTCGTCTTGGGCTCCGGCGACATCGCGGGTCAGGAGAACGGCGACCCGGAGGAACGCGCGTCGGCCGTCCTCGTCGGCTCGGTCGTCAGCACGTCGACGGGTCGACCCGTCGATGGTGCGGTGGTTCACCTGCTGGGCTCCGGATTCGGCGCGGTCACCGACTCGTTGGGCGAGTTCCGAATCCCCCAAACCTGGGCGGGCCCGGACTCGATCGAAGTCCGCTTCATCGGCTACGAGCCCGGCCGGCAGCCCATCGACCTCGTCGCGAACGAGACGACCCGCGTCACGCTGCTCCTCAGCCAGACCGTGATTCGCATCGCGGACCTCACCGTCGAAATCCGGCAGACGCGACGCGCCCGGAACCTCCAGGGGTTCGCGTATCGGATGGAGCGCGGGTTCGGGACGTTCTTCACCCCGCTCGAGATCCAGCGTCGGAACCCCCGTCTGCCCAGCGACCTGCTCCGCGGCATGGCGAACGTGAGCGTGGGCCCCGTCCAGTACGGGAAGGCGGAGGTGCTGATCGGCAAGGGCACGAACCTGATGTGCCCGCCCGCGGTATTCCTCGACGGGATGTATCAGAGCGGTCTCGACCTCGACGACATCCCGCGGGAGGATCTGGGCGCCGTCGAGGTGTACCGTAGGGAGTCGGAGACCCCGATCGACTTTCTCCGCCCGGGCTCGACGTGCGGCGCGATCGTCATCTGGACGCCGGACGGCGCCGGGTTCCTGGACTGGGCCGCGGAGCTGCCGGACCCCTACTAGCCTCGGCTACCGGGTCGGCGGCGCGCGCTACGCCCCGGGCTCCAACCGCATCGACCACTCGAGCTCGATGTCCTTCCGGAGCGAGTGGAACACCGAGCAGTACTTCTCGAAGGAGAGCATCACCGCTCGACGGGCCTTCGCCTCCTCCACGTCTCCCTCGATCGTGAAGTCGAACTGCAGACGCCGGACGTACCGGGGCGGCGACTCGGCGCGCTCGGCGCGCGTCGTGACCGCGAGACCGGTGAACGGTTGTCTTCCCTTCTCCAGGATCACTACGACATCGATGGCGGCGCAGGCGGCCACCGACTCCATCAGGAGGGCGACCGGGCTCGGCCCCGTCTCCGAGTCCCCGTCGATCGACGTCTCGTGCCCGTCGCGATACCCGGTGAACGCGAGACCTTCGGACCATTCGATTCGAATCTCATCCATGCCGTCAACCTAGCGCGCCCGGTTGCGTCCCGCCGCGAGCCGGCGCAGGGTGGCCCGATGACGGTCCGCCACGCACCACCTCGCTCGTGGGGCGAGAAGATCGACCCGCTACGCTGGCTCGGCCCCGGCTTCGTGCTGGCCGCGACCGCGATCGGCGCGAGCCACCTGGTGCTCGCCCCGACGGCCGGCGCATCGTTCGGCTACGCGCTGTTGTGGGTCATGCTCGCGAGCCATCTCGTGAAGTATCCCGCGTTCGAGTTCGGGCCGAGGTTCGCGATCGCGACGGGAACGTCGTTGCTCGATGGCTACGCGCGAGTGCCGGGACCGCGCGGCTGGGCGCTCGGCGTGTTCCTGCTCGGCACGATCGTGCAGGGGGTCACCGTGCTCGCCGGCGTCCTCGGCGTCGCCGCCGCGGTCGCGCACCTCGCGTTCCCCGCGATCCCCATTCCCGCGTGGAGCCTGATCCTCGGTCTGCTCATCGCCACGCTGCTCGCGACCGGCGGATTCGACGGTCTCTCCGCGCTCAGCAAGTGGATGCTGATGGCCCTGACCGTGATGACCGCGTTCGCCTTCGTGATCCGCGCCCCCGGCGCCGGATTCCTCGAGGGTCTCGTGGTGCCTCGGATCCCGGCCGCGTCCGTCGTGCTGTTCGCCGCCGTGATCGGCTGGATGCCGACCGGGATCGATGTCGCCGTCTGGCACAGCATGTGGGCGCTGGAGCGACGCGACGCCTGGTCGGAGCGGGGCGCGGCGCGCGGGCTCGCCGGGGATGCGAACCGGCGGGCGCTCCGGATCGGACAGCTCGACATGCGTCTCGGCTACGGGCTGTCGGCGGTCTTGGCCGTCATGTTCCTCGCGCTCGGCGCCGAGGTGCTCCGTCCCGCCGGTCTCGATCCGATGCAGGGTGCGGATGTCGCGATCGCGCTGGCGCGGCTCTACACCGAGACCCTGGGCGCATGGATCTTCCCGGTGTTCATGACCGCCGCGTTCTTCGGGATGTTCTCGACCGCGTACGGGGTGATGGATGGGTTCCCGCGCGCCTTCTCGGAAGGCATGTCGCGTCTCGTACCGAGCGTCGGAGACGCTCGGAAACGGCTCTTCTGGGGGTTCCTCTTCGCCACGCTCGCGCTCGCCATCGCCGAGACGCTATGGATACCGAACCCCGTGATCCTGGTCACGATCGCCGCCGTGGTGAGCTTCCTCGTCGCGCCGGTGCTGTGCGTCCTGAATCACTACTGCGTGACGCGGCTCATCGATGAGCCGGCGCTTCGACCGGGGACGGGTCTCCGCCTGTGGTCGATCCTGGGGATCCTCTCGGTGACCGCGGCGACCGTCTTCTACCTGTGGGTGCAGCTCGGGCCCGGATAACGTCTCCGCTAGCGACCTCCCGGCCGCGGCAGTGTCGCCCGGATGACTCGATCGTCGCGCGCGACCTCGAGCTCCAGACCCACCGCCGCGAGCGTGAGCGCCTCCGCGACCACGCGCGTCGTGTCACCGCGGGTCTCGATGGCAGGCTCCGGGAGCCCCGTGACCTCCACGCGATCGACCCCGTCGAACATCGGGTGCGGTCCGACGCCGTGCGTGAGCGCGCTCCCGTCCAGCACCTCGAGCTCGACCGCCTCGTTGGCGAGCTGAAGCCAGCGCTCGTGCAGTACGTAGCGGTCGCCGAGCACGCGCACGTTCAACGGATCGAACTGCTTCGGGAACAACGGGTCGCGGGCCCCCGAGATCTCGAGACGCCACGGACCCGCCCGGTCGAACGCCGCGCGCGCCCGGTCGTCGCGTTCGGCGAGCCGGCGGAGATCGGTCCGCGCGACGGAGCGCGAGCGTCCCCGCTCATCGGGAGAGGCGCCGCAGCGGCGCGCGCGCATCCCCCCGATCGCGTCTCGGAGGACGCCATCGAGGTGCCCGCCCTCCGCCGCGAGCTCCTTCTTCCAACCCGGAGCGAGTCGATCCAGGAGGATGGCGAGCGCGTGGCCCGATTCGTAGGCCCGCTCGCGGACGTCTTCCGGCATGAACCCGTCGCCGGGCAGCGCCGGCTCCTCTCGCGAGGCGCGCGCCTCTACGTAACGGGCGAGCCCCTCGCGAAGCTCCGCTCCGCGCTCGTACGCCGCCGACTCCGAGGGGAGACGCGCGAAGCGGGCGCGGCGGTTTCGGAGAAACGCCTGCGCCCAGCAGAGCTCGCGCAGCGAATCCGGTGCGGACACGGCGCGGCGGAGCGCCGCGGTCTCCAGCCTCCTCAGGTGAAGCGCGTCGAGCGAATGGACCGGATACGTGAAGAGATCGACCTCGTTGGCCGTCCACTCGGGGTGCTCGACGGTCTGAAACGCGTGAAACGCTTCGTGCAGGAGGAGCGGGGCCAACCGATCCGGATCCCAATCTCCGTCGGGGGCGATGACCGTCGCGACCCAGGTGCCGGCGATCCGCGCCGCCGTGTTCGCCTGGAGCTCGGCGAGCACGGTGTCCGCCGCGTACACCTCGGCGAACCCGCGGAGTCGCTCGAACGGCGCGGGCGGCGCGGGGTGACGGATCAGATACGTCCCCGCGCTGTCGTGCAACGCCAGCGGGATGTCGCCGGGGACGAACCCGGGCCAGCGGGCTTCTCCGCCGACGAGATCGTAGGTTGCCAGCACGGCGGCGAGATCGTTCGAGCGCGGGTGACGGCATCCGGTGACGGACAGCGCGAGGACGCCCAGCCAGGCGACCCGACGCCAGACCGCCGTACGCGAGCGGATCCCCCGCGCCGGGGACCGCCCGGAGACGGCTGAAACCGCGTTTCGCGGCGAAACGTAGGGGCTCGCAGGAGGTGAGAACATGGAACTAATCGGAGCGTTCCTCTGGCTGATCGTCACGGGCGTCGCCTCGATCGGCGGATACATCACCATCAAGAAGTTCGTGCGCGAGCGACTCCGTTTCGTTGACGGGGTGCAAAAACCGGGCATTCCGTTGATCGCGGGGGTGGCCGCCACGGCGCTCGCGATCCCGACCGCCGTTTTCCCGATCATCACGCCGCTCACGGCGGTTCTGTTCGGCATCGGGATCGGGACGGGCGTCGCGGCAGGGCGCCGCCAACTCAAGCAACTTCCCAGTCCCTGACCCCTCCCTTCGCATTCGGCCCGTCCGAGCGGTAGGAACGGTTAGGTCGTCGCTCCTCCAACCGCCTCGGCGGCCCCCGCACGCTGCGAGAGGCCGCCGAAACGGGTCGTGCGCTCGCCGTCGCGAACGGCGGCCGACCGCCGGCTACGGATTGCCGTGGTGACTCCAGGCGACGCCGGCCGCGTCGGTCCCGGCGTCGAGCGCTTCGAGCATCCGACGGGTGGCGACGTCGATCGCGTACACGCCCGCTGACGACAACGCGTACGCGTGACCGCCGTCGTTGGAGAACGTCACCGACTCGGGAGCGCCCGTCACCGAGATCTCGTCGATCACGTCGTGCGTCGAGCGATCGAGAATCGTGATCGTGCGGCTCCCTCGGTGCGAGACCCACGCCTCGTTGCGCTCGGTGTGGAACGCGACGCTGACGGGCTGAAGCCCGCCGCTCGGGAACCGATCGATCTCCTTCGGTCGACGTCGACCTCGGATGACGCTGATCGTGTTGTCTCCGGCGTTGGAGACCCAGAGGTCGCGACCGTCCGGCGTGAGCGTCAGACCCGTGGGCCCGACGCCGGTCGACACGCTCGTCGGCACGACCGTGATGCGATCGATGATCGTCACCTGATTCGCGTCGGTGTTGGCAACGTAGACGCGGCGCGCGTCGTGGCTCACCGTCACCGCGTCCGAGACGGCGGCGCCGGTCTTCCACAACATCTTCACTTCACCGGTCTGCGCGTCGAGCTCGACCACACCGTCCTCGGCCGCGCTCGTCATCCAGAGACGCGAGCCTTCCTCGCCGACGGTGATCCCCCCGAGATTGCGATACTCGCCGGGCTGAAACACGGCGTGCACTTGCCGGCGCTCGAGATCGAGCACCGTGACACCGGCGTTCGATCCGCTGCTCGGCTCCCACCCGTAGCTCGTCACGTACGCGAATCGTCCGTCCGGGCTCAACGCGACGTCCTTGGGATCCGGACCGGTCGGAAGGCGAGCCAAGACCTGGTTACGGGCGGGATCGAGCAGCACGGCCTCGGAGCTCGCACCGCTCAACACGACCAACGCGCCCGGTTGCTGGGCCCGGACCTCGGCCCGGAATGCACCGTCCTGCGCGACGAGCCCCGAGCACGACGCGAGCGTGACCGCCGTGCCGGTCGCGGCGGTCCTGAATCGTTTTGCGATGGTATGCACCGTATTACATCCCTCCGTCACGCCCGAACGGAGTCGCCCCACGGGCGGTGCGGTCCGCTAAGCGTCGACAGCCTCTGAGTATACCGGGTCGGGGATCTTCTTTTCTAGCGCGATCCGCGAGCCGAGGCGCGAGGTCGTCTCGCGCCGGAGGCGTGAGGGTGCAAGGGCGGGGCCTTCCACCGCCCTTCGAGGCGCGGGCGCCGTCAGCCGATACCGCGACAGTCGGGGTCGGCGAGCTTGATGGCCTGACCGCTGATCTCTCCGATCACGGATTCCTGACCGGACGCTCCGCGGCTCCCCACTCCGCTCGAGGTACGCGACTGCGTGTCCATCCGGGTCTGGGCATTCAAGATCGCATCGGCCCCGACCCGCGTCGCCTCGATGTGGAACTGCTCCATGATCTCGTAGCTCGCGTTCCGACCGCCCGAGCCGGTGCGGCTCGCGCGCACAGTTCCGAGGTCTTCGTACTCGCACTGCTCGAGGCGCCAGCCTTCCTCGCACCAGAAGAACCGCGTAGCGCCGATCGGCTCCGGGCACATGAGGATCCGATCGTCGCCGGACGCGGTCGCGTCGTCGCCCGACCCCTCGCCGGCCACCATCGAGATCGCCAGGTCGACCCGCT
>JAKSCH010000231.1 GCA_022360695.1 Gemmatimonadota bacterium | reverse complement strand
GCGCCCTCGAAGTGAAGGCCGGAGACGAAGTCGTCGCGGTGCGTTCCGCCGGAGACGTCATCGGCGAGATCGCCTTCTTCATGGAGCTCCCACGAACCATGGACGTCGTCGCCGCTACCGACGACGTCGAACAGGCATCCGATGAAATGGGGCCCGAGACCCCGGCCAAGCAGAAGATCGATACGCATCGACCCGGCGCTCGCCTCGCGATGTCGCTCGGGACGCCCCGTACCGTCCCGACTTCGAGCGGGGCGATGCATCACCCGGACGCCGGCTACCGGGCGCCCTCCCTCCCCCCTCCCCGGGCGTGACATCCCCCTGAGTTCGTTCTCCCTCGAACGCATCTAGGCGGTCTCACCCGATCTGCACCGGTGCGTTTCGAGGCTCGGATGTCATCGCGCACCGGAGGGACACCGTGCGAGTCTTAGCGTGCATCGCGGTCTCGTTGGCCGCTCTTACATCTCCGCTCGCCGCTCAAGACGAGCGTCGAAATCAACCCGAGCCCGACTCGGTCGTGTACGAGCTCGAGCCACTCGTCGTCGAGGGACGCTCGGACGACCTGGTCGGCATCGTCGAATCCGCTTCGATCGGCTACGTGGGCGCCGCGGATCTCCGGCGGCGACCGCTGACGCGAGCCGGCGAGCTGCTCGAAACCGTCCCCGGCATGATCCTCACGCAGCACAGCGGCGGCGGAAAGTCGAATCAGATGTTCGTCCGTGGGTTCAACCTCGACCATGGGACGGACTTCTCGACGCGTGTCGAAGGGATGCCCGTGAACATCCCCACCCACGCGCACGGGCAGGGATACACGGACCTCAACTTCATCATCCCCGAGCTCGTCGATCACATCGAGTACTCGCTGGGCAGCTACTACGCGGACATCGGGGACTTCAGCAGCGCCGGCGGCGCGCGGATTCGACTCGTCGACGATCTCGAGCGGCCTTTCTTCTCGCTCGGCCTCGGAGAGGACGCGTTTCAGCGCGTGGTGGCGGCCGCCCCGGTGCGGCTCGGCGCCCGCGGCTCTTTGATCGTGGGCGGCGAGCTACAGGGCTTCGATGGTCCGTGGGAGAAGCCGGAAGATCTTCGGAAGCTCAGCGGCATGGCGCGCTACAAGTGGAAGGGCGATCGCTCGGACGTTTCCGTGATGGCCCTCGCCTATGACAACCAGTGGGAGGCATCGGACCAGATTCCGCTACGCGCCGTCCAGTCCGGTCTCCTCTCCCGGTTCGGACAGGTGGATCCGACGCTGGGCGGAGAGAGCGCTCGCTACAGTCTGTCCGGGAGCTGGAGCCGCCGGGGGACGTCATCCGCGCATACGATCGATGCGTACGCCATCCATCAGGACCTCGATCTCTTCTCGAACTTCACGTATCAGCTCGATGATCCGGATCGTGGAGATCAGTTTCGCCAGAGGGACCGGGGCCGGTGGACCGTCGGTCTGAACACGGATTGGATCCGTCCGCTCGGCGCGCTCGGCGTCGGGCATACGCTTCGGCTCGGAACGCAGCTTCGTAGCGACTGGGCCGATGTGGCGCTTTCGCGCACACGAGCGCGCGAGCCCGTAGGCTTGGTGCGAGCCGACGAGATCTGGCAGGGAAACGTCGGCGTATACACCGAGATCAAGAGCTACTGGTCGAGCGTCGTGCGCACGATCGTCGGCTTGCGGGGCGACGCGTATCGCTTCGACGTCGACGCGGATCTCGCCGCCAACTCCGGCGTGCGCGGCGCCACGCTGGCGAGCCCGAGCGCGTCGCTCATCGTGTCGCCGACCCCGGCCGCAGAGCTGTACGCTTCGTTCGGGTACGGCTTCCACAGCAACGACGCGCGGGGCACGGTGCAACGCATCGATCCTGAGAGCGGCGAGGCGGTCGACCCGGTGGATCCGCTCGTGCGCTCGCGAGGCGCGGAGGTCGGTCTGCGGGCGACACCCGTCTCCGGGCTCCGCTCGACGCTCGCGCTGTGGGGTGTCGACCTCGATAGCGAGCTCCTGTTCGTCGGCGACGCGGGACGGACCGAGCCGAGCGACCCGAGTCGGCGCGTGGGCGTCACGCTGGCGAACTTCTACCGAATCGACCGACGGTGGAGCGCGGATCTGGACGTGTCGCTCACGCGCGCGCGCTTCCGCGACGTTCCCGAGGGCCTCCAGCGTATTCCGAACGCGCTCAAGAACGTAGTGGCCGCGGGGCTGAGCTACGACGCGCAGGAGAATGGTCCGTTCGGGGCGATCCGACTGCGGCGCTTCGGAGCCTACCCGCTCGTCGAAGACGACTCGCGGCGCGCCGAGGCGAGCGCGCTCCTCAACGTCCGGCTCGGTTATCGAATCGGAAACGCCCGCATATCGCTCAACGTGCTCAACGCGCTCGACGAGGAGCACTCGGATATCCAGTACTTCTATTCTTCGCGGCTGGCGGGCGAACCGGTCGGCGGAGTCGGGGACGTGCATTTTCACCCGGCGGAGCCCCGTCAGCTTCGGGTGACGCTCGAGTGGGGGCTCTGATCAGACCACCAGGGGGCTCGCCGCCCCTCGAACGTCCGACCCGCCTGGTCGAAGCGTGATCTCGACCAGGCGGTGGCACCACGGGCGGCGCCCCTTTGTTTGATCCAAACCATGGTCCATCTCGGGAGGGTGCCGTGGAGCTTACGCGGTCGGAAGAGCAGGTACTCTCGGGAAGCCGCGGCGACGTCGCGCGCAAGCTCTTGCTCACGATGGTCCGCGACGGCGTGCCTACCTG
>JAKSCH010000275.1 GCA_022360695.1 Gemmatimonadota bacterium | reverse complement strand
CCCGCGAACCCGTAGAGGTTGAGGCCGCCGGCGAGCCCGATGGGATCTTCTTGCGTAAACTGCCCCGACGCGGGGTCGTAGTACCGATTTCGACGGTAGTGTGTACCCGTCGCGTCCCGCTTGTCCTTCGACAGCGAACCCTGCCAGAAGCCCAAGTAGTCCAGGCCCACGCGGTCATACGCGAACATCCCCGCCGGCCAGGCTTCCTTGATGCAGCGGCCCTGCTGGACCGGGTCACAGACGAGCGTCGACCCGTCCACGTATCGTGAGTTGTCCACCTGACCACGGAAGTTCCACAAGAGCTGATTCGTGGTCGACGCCCAGGTCTTCAGGCCCCCTACGTCCGGGTGGTCGGTGTAGTCGTAGCGGTGGACCGCGATCGGCTGGTCGACACCGCGCGCACCATACGTGTACGCGACGCGGCCGAAGTATGGATTGTTGTCCACCCAAGGCCCGTTCGGCGATGCAGCGTCGTCGTATCCGCTCGTTCCGTATCCGACATCCAGCTCGCGCATGTCGATGCCCGAGAACGTGGCGTCGGGCATCTGGACCTCCCACAGCTCACGATCCCCGTCCCACACCGTCCGACGTACCCAGTCTACGCTGCAGCCATGTTGGAAGCCCGCCGGGTGATTCTCGCAGTATTGGCGCGTTCGGACGAGCACGCGGCGGCCTAGCGCGTCGTATCGGTAGTCGTCCTGCGTCCGGGTGTAGAGGCCGTTCGGGATCGGGTCCCGGTTCACCATCGTCCGGCGCTCCGCGCTGGCGATTTGACCCAGCGCGTTGTACCACGTAGCCCGATCGTCATACGAACCGGTGTTCGATGTCGGGTTGATCGGTCGACCTTCTATGAACGACTGGTTGCCGCCCAAGTCGTACTCGTAGGTCGTCACTTTGTCCGACGTCGTGATCTGCTTGAGCCGCGAGTTGTTGTCTTGCTCGCCGCCGACCGGTGGCAGGTAGAAGTCGTGCGACCGCGTCCGGAAGATCGTTTGGCTTCCCCCGCCTCCACCTGAGCCTGTGCTGATGATGTGCATCGAGTCCGAGGCCGTGCGCAGACTACCCAGTCCGTCGTAGGTGAACTCCTCCACCAGGCGGTAGTTGAGATCGTTCCCAGCGATCCCGATCGCATCGGAGTCGAGCTCCGTGCGTACCACGTACCCCAGCCCGGAGTAGTGCGCCTCATACTGATCCTCGGTCCCGAACGAGCCGGAGCTGCCGACGAGTCGACCCTGGAGGTCGTAGGTGAAGGCGTCTTCGCGCACGGGCACGACTCCGGTACTGGTCAGGTTCGTCCGGTGCCGTTCCAGGGCACCGTCCGGATAGTAGTCGAACAGCTCCTCGACCCCATTGAGGATCGCCTTGTCGATCCTGCCCGCAAGATCGTACGTGTAGCTGTAGGAATTGCCGTCGGGGTCGGTGACCTGGCTCATGCCACCCGTGTCGGGGTCGTAGGCGTATTCCGTCTCATAGACCCCTGAGCCGGGCGCCAAAACCGACGGGTGCTTGATCTTCTCCAACCGCCCCGCGACGTCGTAGGTGTAGTCGGTTTGGTACACGTGCGTGTTGAACGTGGTGTCCAAGACCTCGGCAATGTCGAGGATCTCGCGGGCCAGTGTCCCGTTCTGGTTCCAGGTACGCGTGACCTTGGCGGCCCAGTTGTTTGCCGTGAGGACGTTGCCGACCTCGTCGTACGTGAACGTCTCGGTGTCGGCCGGCGTGTCGTAGCCGTTGTTCGCCGCGCCGGGGGTCGGGTACGACGGGTACGTGGAGTTCGAGTCGTTCGGAATCCCGGGCAGGTTGTCGAGCAGCGACAAGCCTTGATCCCGCCCGTCGTAATGGACCGAGGGGACGTTCCGCTGCGTGAGCCGGTTCAAGTCGTCGTACTGCATCGTGATCGCGCCAGCGGACAAATGCCGCGGCCGACTCTCGATGATGTTTCCGGCCAAGTCGTAGACGGTGCTGTCCTTCTCACCGTGCGCATCGATCTCGGCCACGACGCGACCTGCGCGGTCGTAGACGAACGTGGTCGTCAGAGCGTCGATCCCCACGTCGTCCTTGGGCGCCCAGTCGCGCATGACGGACTCGAGGCGCCCCGCAGGGTCGTACTCCTTCGTCACGTTGATCGCCTCGCCAACCGGCACCATGGGCATCGGGGGTCCGACCTGCTGCACGAGAGTGTCGCGTCCCATGATGTCGTAGAAGGTGTTTTCGATCCGAGGCACGACCAACGAGTCGATCTCGAAGTGGCGGGTCGTGACCTGACCCACAGCATCGTAGAACACGTCGCTTCGGGCACCGGTCGGACCAAACGTGGTCTGGAGGTTGCCGAGGTTCGGATCATATGTGACCGAGTCCGTCTCCGTCCCGCTGTTGAGCGGGGCCTGGACGGCTCTGAGCATTCCGGCGTGGTCGCCCGTGCTGTAGTAACGGAAGTTGGCGCGCGACCCGGAGCCACGCGCGTCCTGTTGCCAGATTCGGTTTCCGGTCGTGGCATCGTAGTCCATCTCGATGAAGTTCGTGACCGAAGGTGGGACCACTTTGGTGACGAAGTCGGGCCAGTCCGCGTTGTTGTACTCGTAGCTCGTCGTTCCTCCCGTGAACTGATCCATCACCGTCTCGACGTTCCCGCGTGCGTTATAGCTCGCCGTTACCACGTGACCGTTGGCGCGCTCGACCTGGGTGACGAGAGACGGGAACTCGCTCCCTCCGCGGGTGATCTTGGTACTGTCGGCGACCGCGTTTGCGATCACTCGCGGTGCACCGAACTGATAGTCGATGTGGAAGGCGGTGGTGTCGCTGACGGGAGTCAGTCGCGGTCCATCGATCAGCGTGTACGCCGCTTCCGGAGTCATGGAGGTCGGCGACCACGTCTGCGCGTCGTGCGTGACTTGCGTAGTCACGATATCGGACGCGTCGTTCGACGTGTTGCTGACCATGTGCCGACGAGCGGACAGCAGCTTCTGGGTTTTCGAATGGTACGAGAGGGTCGTTCGGACGCCGTCACGACCTTCGATTCGAGTGATCCGCAGGGGTCCCCACGCGGTAGCGAAGTCGGTCTCTCCGCCGTCGGGATCGGTGATCCTGCCCAGCCCCGGCCCCGAGGTATGCGTGAACGTCGTAGTCCGCGAAGCGGTACCGACCGGTGGCGCTTCGACGGATATCAGTTTCCCTCCCGCCCCACCTCCCGCGTGGTAGGTGAATGTATACTCGCGTGCGGGCGCACCGGCGGGCACCGGCAGCTTGATCTTGTGCAGGTGGGTGGCGGAATAATACGTGAACTCGGTCGTGTGTCCGAGACGGTTCACGGTGCGAATGTGACGCCCGGTAGCATCGAACACGACTCGCGAGCCACCCCGCAGCTCCCGGATGAGCTCGCTACCGACCTTTTTGAGCGTGTCGGGTCGATCGAAGGCCGCGGTGGCCCACAGATCCGTCCCGACCGGCTCGAACAACCGCGTGCTTCCGTCACCGCCAATCCAGAAGTACGACCCGTCGCTCGGGTCGAACACGAGCTTCTCGAGTCCCGCGACCCACCACCCTCGACCGTATGGGGCGCCCGACCTTCGGTTCACGACCGGAAGCGGAATGGTGTCCGTCACGATCGCTGGATCGACTTGTGTCCCGTAGACAGGTGACACCTCCAGGATGAAATCGTGAACACCGGTCGACAGGGTTCCGTCGCGATAGCCGATCGTGATCCGTCGAGTCGCGCCAGCGGTCCACTCCGACCCATCCCATCGAAGCGTCTTCTTCACCGTGCCGCCGAGCTTGAGGACGGCTTGCATCGAGTCAGGGACGGCGTACCCGACGGGCAGCAGCACATGACTCGACACGATCGGGAAAGGCTCGACGGTCCAACTGTTGTAGATGAGGGTCGGCGTTCGTACCTGATTGAACGTGCGGGTGCTTGGCAGCGCGTGCGTCACGATCAGGTCGCCACACTGGGAGATTACCCCGCTCAGGTTCGCCGTGAGACACATCGAGCGATCGAAGTTCGGAGTACGGTTTGGAAGTAGCGAGCCGGGGAACGTGACCGTGATTCGACCGGTGTCCGCGGCAGGATCGTTGGCGTCGGTTGCCGTGAGCTCGATCAAGGCGGGTCCGGATTGTAGCGTTTGATACGCAACGACCGCCTCCGCTGTCGCGTCCGGCGCCAACGTCACCTGCGGCGGGCTCGGACTCGCGATCGAACACCCCGTGATTCCGGTTCCCGTGCACGTGTGTGTGAGGTCGTACGTGGCAGTCGCGTTCCCGGTGTTCTTGACCGTGAACGTGTCGACTACCGACTGGTTCGTGTCGTGGACGACGATCCCGGCGTCAGGCGTGACGTCGACCATGGGCGTCTTGAGGAAGTAGTTCACGATTCCGTTGCCGACCGCACCCAGATCGTCGAAGGCCTCGAAGGAGATCT
>JAKSCH010000141.1 GCA_022360695.1 Gemmatimonadota bacterium | reverse complement strand
CTTCCGTAGCAGCGACACGCCGTTCCTCGGGCCGGTGCCGGCCATCGATGAGCAGGTCGATCCCACGACGGCTTCGGTGTTCCAGCCCGGCGTGACGGTGATCGATCAGGACTTCGAGCTGCCACGTACGTGGTCGTTCAGCGCCGGAATCGACCGCGCATTGTCGGACAACGTCGCGGTGACGTTCAACTACCAGCACGCACGAACGGACAATCTGTTCCGGGCGATCGATCGAAACGCACCACAGCTCGGCTCACCGTTTACGACGGGCGACAACGCGCTCGGAGCCCTGACCGTCATCGAGAGCAGCGCCCGCTCGCGGTACAACGGCATCACCGTCGGTCTCAAGGGGCGCGAGGCCGCGGCCGGCCTACTGACGTTCGAGGCGAACTACACGTTGGCGTTCGATCGATCGGACGACGACAACGAGCGCGACCCGTTCACGTTCTTCTACGCGGACCCGAGCCAGCTCGAGCCGGAGTACGGTTGGTCGATCCGTGACCGACGGCACCGTGCGAACGGATACTTCCTGTTCGATCTCGGGAACGACCTCTTCGTCAACAACATCATCCGCTTCCAGTCGGCATCGCCGGCATCGGAGAGCTGCGGACCGCACGATGGCAACCCGTTCGCGCCCCCGGCGGGCGAGCGCGCGGTGGCGCCCGCGGATCGTACCTGCGCGGACGGATCGGTTCTTCAGCGGAATACGATCCGCCGGGACAACGAGTTCTTCACATGGGACATTCGCGTGTCGAAGGAGTTCGAGTTCGGCAACGGTCGGACCATCGAGCCGATCCTCGAGGTGTTCAACCTGACCGGCGCGGACAACAACCTGGATACGTCGCAGTCCGGTCTCCTGTTCAACTTCGACGGAACGATCCGTAGCGGTCTGGGCGACACGCGTCGCGCGCAGCTCGGGGTACGTTTCCGCTTCTAGCAGAAGAACGGGGCGCCGACGCGGCGCTCGTGTCGGAGCGTGTCGTACCGTTCGACCAAGGGCCCGTCTCCGGTGAGACGGGCCCTTTCGCGTCGTGCCGCGTGACCCGTCGCTCGCCGGAGACGCGTTCGGGCACGGCCGCGGGTGCCGAATTCAGCGCCCGGACCTGCCGATTCGGACGCGTGAGGAGCACGGGTCCGCGAGCATGACAGACGCGGTATGCCAGCCTGACGCCGGTGCGTCGAAACGGCAGTCGATGTGATCGCATAAATGCCTGTATGGCAAGATGATAGATCACTACGCCGGCATGTGGATTGCCGGTACCGCGGGCGCAAGGCGGGACCCGCTTCGGCGGGCAACCCGCCGAACGTTCGCGATGACGACATACGAATCGATGGAGAGACACATGCTGCCCACGATCATCACGCACGCGCCCGGACGTCGGAGCCATATCGGTTTCGATCTCGATCGCTTCTTCGACGACGTGTTCGAGACCCCGCGACGGTCTGCCGGGGTTCCGGCCGACTTGTTCGAGACCGAGGAGCGCTACGGGGTCGAGCTCGAGCTCCCGGGCTACGTCGAGAGCGACATCGACGTGACGGTGGACCGAGGCGTGCTCACGGTGACGGCGAACCGCGAGACGGAGAGCGAGGAGGACGGAAAGACGTACCACGTGCGAGAGCGTCGAGCGTCGCGTCTGACCCGGAGCTTCAAGCTCCCGGCTTCGGTTCGAGCCGACGAAGTAAACGCGTCGCTCGCCGATGGCATCTTGTCGGTGTCGCTGCCGAAGGCGCCCGAGGCGCAGCCACGTCAAATCGAGGTGGGACGGACGAAGAAGTAGTCCCCTCGATCGTGGCGCCGGACGTACGCAATACGCAAAGAGGGCCGGGGAAGACCCCGGCCCTCTCTCGTGTGGCGGACCGCGTTCCGTCCGTCTGGTCAGTGGCGCGTCGGCCGGCGACGGCCGGCCGAGACTCCCTGGATCGCCCTCACCCCGGACGGCGAGCGTTACGCGTCGGGGTCCAGGATGTCGTCGATGCGGACGAGGGCGTCGCGCAAGTGGAGCTCCGTGGCGCGATCGAGTCGACGGCGCAACGCCCGCTGGATCTCGCCGTCGAGCGTCTCCAACTCCCCGCGTGCGAACGCGCGTATATCGGATTGCGAGATGTCGACTCGGGTGAAGAAGTCCGAGAGTCCACCGAAGAAGAACGTCGGGAGGGCCATCTCGTTCGTCATCAGAAACTCGATGCGCTCGAGGTAGCCACGCTGGAGGTTGCGACGGTACACTCCGATCGATGAGCCATCGGACAGCTCGGACCAGACGCCCGCGCGAAGATCGTCCAGCATCTCGCCGAGGCTGTAGTGGTCGACCCCGTTGCGGGCCTCCGCTTCGATGAGACGCTGCATCCGGCCCGGATCGAGGACGCGGTTCACGACACCGACCTGGAGACCCCGCATGCGCTCGACCGTCGAGACGTTCTCGATCCGCGACAGGATGTTCTCATCGATCATCCACGCCGGAGGCGTGAACGCCTCGCGCACGAAGAACTCCATCGCGCGCCGTTGCGTCTCTTCGGGCACGAACTCGTAGACCGGTCCCTCCTGCCCGACGGCCTTTCGCGTCCGCGTCACGCCGCCGATCACGGTGGCGACGTGTCCCATGTAGCGGACGAGAATCGCCGCCTCGCCCGGCACTCCCGTAACCGCTGCCAGGCCGTCGCGGTCGACGCCGGCAATG
>JAKSCH010000326.1 GCA_022360695.1 Gemmatimonadota bacterium | reverse complement strand
GGTGGTTCGGTAGAGCCCGCGCTCACCGCCCGAGCTCCAGAGCGGGCCCTGCGCCGCGACGAACACGACGTCGGAGTCCTTGGGGTGGACGATCATGGTCGAGAGGTGCTCGGAGCCTTCGAGGCCCATGTTCTCCCACGTCCGGCCGCCGTCCGTGCTCTTGTACACGCCATCGCCGTAGCCGACGTGACGCCCGCCGACGTCCTCTCCGGTCCCGACCCAGATCGTCGACGGGTTGCTCGGGTCGATGGCGACCGACCCGATCGAGTAGGAGGACTGTCCGTCGAAGATCGGAGTCCACGTCGTGCCGGCGTTCTCGGTCTTCCACACGCCCCCCGAGCCGACGGCCACGTACCAGACGTTGCGGTCATCGGGGTGGATCTCGATGTCGGCGATCCTGCCGCTGTTGATCGCCGGTCCGATGTTGCGGAGCGCGAACCCGCTCAGGTCGATGTCGGGGGCGGACGCAGCCTGTTGCCCGCCCAGCCCGGACGCGAGGACGCACGCGGAGAGCGCGGATACGAGAACGGAGGCGACGGAGCGAGCGAGCTTTGTCATGGCTTCTTCTTGGCGGGGGCGTTGAACGGGACCTTGGCGACACTCGAGTCGAGCCCGGAAGCGTCGGCGAGGAAGGTCGCCGGGGGCTCGATGGCTGGCAAGCCACGGGATGAGAGGTCACTCCATCGTCGCGAGCCCATCCTCGACGGTCGCGCGTCGTCGGTTTGACGCACTCTCGACCGCGTCACGGATCCTGGCGAGACCCGTCGATCCCGCGTACCGCCGGAGTTATGATGTGGGACCATGCCGCTACCACAGATCACCTGGCACGATGTGCAGCAGCTCCCCGACGACGGGAATCGCTACGAGGCGATCGAGGGCGAGCTATACGTGACGCCAGCCCCATCCTTGCGCCATCAAACGGTCTCCCGGCGGTTGCTGCTCGAGCTCGTGCGCACACTCTCGGACGCGGGCCATGGACAGGTCTGGTACGCACCCGTCGGGGTGTGGTTTCCGACGACGGACGAGGGCGTCCAACCGGACCACCGCGGTGCGCGACAAGGGTGTGAAGCGCCGATTGTACGAGCGTCAGGGCGTGGCGGAGTACTGGATCGTCGACCCGGAGCTCAAAGCCGTCGATGTGTGGCGGTTCGGAGCAGATCCTCGTCACGAGCGACACGTCGACCTTCTGCCCGTTCGATTCGAGAGTGAAACGGTCGGTGAGATCGGCCTGAAGGCGGTCTTCGCGGAGACCTGACGTCCCGACCGGATCGCGCTCAGCTCTCGCGGAGCACGTGCGTCGGGTCGATGCGACTCGCCCGGAGCGCCGGTACGTAGCTCGCCGCCAACGCGACGGCCAGCACCAGGAGCGCGACGACGCCATAGGTCCAGGGGTCCTGCGTCGAGATCCCGAACACCATCGCGCTCAACGCGCGAGAGCCGATCACAGCGCCGACCAAGCCGACCGCGACGCCGACGATGGACATCCGGAGACCGCCGAACACGACGTCTTTCCTCACCCGACCACCGCTCGCGCCCAGTGCCATCCGGACCCCGATCTCGCGCCGCCGCTCGCCGACCGAAAACGCCATCACGCCGTAGACCCCGATCATGGCGAGAAACGAGGCGATCACCGCGAACGTGAGGAGGAGCGTCGTCCGGAAACGGGGTCCCGCCGTTGAAGCGTCGACGAGCCCTCGGAGCGAGTGGATGCTCGTGACCGCGAGCCCGCGGTCGAGCGCCCGCACCTCGCGCTTGAGCGCCTCGACCAGCGACAACGGGTCCGACGTCGTCCGCACCAGGACCGCCGAGCCCGGCCAAGCCATCTGCGCGTGGGGGCGGTAGAACTCGGGCCGCGGCTCGGTCTCGAGGCTCTCGCGGCGCACGTCGCCCGCCACACCCACGACGGTGATCCAGCCGTCCGGGAAGAACCGTCGCGCCAACGACTCGATGGTCCCGCTGATCCCGCCGGTCACGCGGAACCGCTTGCCGAGGGCATCCTCGCCCGGCCACAGTCGATCGGCCATCGTCTCGTTGACGACCGCGACGGGCGAGCCGGCGCGATCCGTCCGGTCGAAGTCACGCCCCCGCGTGATGGGCACCCCGCTCGCCTCGAAGAACTCGTCTCCCACGATCACCGTGCCGGCCCAGACGCCGTCTTCCTGATCGGCCGATGCCCAGTCCTCCGCGGCGATCGTCTGCTCGAAGTCGGACTGCGCGAGGGGTGGCGAATACGATGTGGTGACTGCGGTCACGCCGGGGAGTCCTTCGACGCGCTCGGTCAGACCGTCGAAGAACGCGAGCACTTGTGCGTCGCTCTCGTAGCGATCCGGCGGAAGCGTCACGCGCGCCGTGAGGACGTTCTCGTGCTCGAACCCGGCGTCGACCTGCGTGAGCCGGTAGTAGCTGTTGATCAGGAGCCCGGCCCCCGTCATGAGCGCGAGCGCCATCGCGACCTGCGCCACGACGAGGCCGCTCCGTAGGAAGCTCGTCGCCCGACCGGACGAGCCGCCCCGTCCCCCTTCCTTGAGTCCTTCGGAGATCCGCGGGCGGGACGCGGAAACCGCGGCGAACAGTCCGAACAGGAGACCGGTCGCGAGCGACAGCGCCGCCGCGAAAGCCAGTACGGATCCGTCGAGCTCGATGGCGTACCCGCGCGGGATCGTGTCGCCGCTCATCGACGTGAGCAGGCCCGTGAGCCCGAGCGCGAACAGGATCCCCAGACCGCCCGCCGCCAGGCCGACCAGGGCGCTCTCGGTGAGGAGGAGCTGCACCAGCCGCGCCCGCGCCGCGCCGAGGGCCGACCTCACCGACATTTCGGTCGACCGGGCCGAGCTCCGCGCGATCGCGAGGTTGGCGACGTTCGCGCACGAGATGAGCAGGACGATCGCGACCGCCGCGAGGAACGTGAACAGCGTGGACTTCACCTCGCCGACGGTGGCTTCGTGGAGCGAGACGAGCGTCGCCCCCGTCGACGCGGTCTCGGGGTGCTCCGCGTCGATTCCGGCTGTCACCCGTTGAAGCTCGGCGCGCGCGGCGTCGAGCCCCACACCCGGGGCGAGCCGCGCCACCGTATTCAGAAATCCGAGCCCCCGCCCCGGGTTCTCGATCCCCGCCAGACGCAGCAGCTCATCATCCCGCAACGGGACCCAGTGCTCGGTCTCGGGCGTCGGGAAGCGAAAGCCTTCGGGCATCACGCCGAGGACCGTGTGCGGGTCACCGTTCCGCAGGATCGTACGTCCTACCAGATCGGGATCGGCCCCGAACCGATCCCTCCACATCGCGTGACCCAGGAGGATGACGTCGGGGCCGCCGATCCGGTCCTCGTCCTCGGTGAACCAACGGCCCAGTGCCGGGGACACGCCCAGCGTACGGAGCATCCCCGCGCTCAGACGCGAGCCCGGGAGCTGCACGACGCCCTCGCCCTCCTCGAAGTCGGACGCGATCTCGGTCCAGGCGCCCACGTCCTGGAACGACGTCACGAGCTCGTCCCAGTCACGCACATCGGGTGCGGCCGCGGCCCCACGGTCGCTCGTTTCGGAGGTACGGTACACGGCGACCAGCGCGTCCGACTCGGGGTAGGGCAGCGGTTCGAGCACGACCGTGTCCACGACGGTGAAGATCGCCGTGGTCGCTCCGATCCCGACGCCGAGCGTGGTCACGCTTACGAGCGAGCTCACGCGCGCTCGCCACAGCGACCGAAGCGCGAACCGCACGTCTTGGGAGAGGTGAGTCACGCGAAGCTCCAGATGTCCGGGGGTGATGGGGAGCGTCGAATGGCGCGCTCGCCGCGCCGAGGGTGCGATGCGCTCGAGGACGCCGTGGATGACCGCGTCCCGCGCGGCCGCTATCCAGAAGCGACCCGTCGCGAGACGTCCGGACCGGCGTGCCGCGCGAAGGTCCTCGTGCAGCCCGTCGATCAGACCTCGCCCGAATCGATCGCGAAACCGACGCGGATAGGCCAGGAGAAGCGCTCTGAGAAGGCGCTCCGAGGCGGTCGGGCGCGGATCACGGCCGAGCATCAGGCGATGCGCTCGTCCGTCGGGGACGCCTTCGACTCGATGGCGGCGAGAACCTCCCTCATCCGTCCGCCCTCGGCGGAGAGGACCCGGTCACCGAGCTCGGTGATCCGGTAGTGCGTCCCTCGCCTCGGGTCCGCGTCCCGAGGCGGTCGCTCGACCTCCGCCACGAGGCCGCGTTCGAGCAGCCACGCGAGGTGCCGATAGAACGCGCCATTCGAAAGCGGCGGCCGTCCCTCCGTCTGCTCGCGAACCGATTGGATGACGCCGTAGCCGTGCGACGCGCCGCCCGAGATCGCGAGCAGGATGTGGACGACGGCCGGCTTCAGCGGCAGGTACGCCTCGATGTCGCTGCGCTTCTCGGCCATTCGGGCTTTCCGGAATAAGTCCTTGCCGCACAAGTCTATTTTGGACTTATGTGAAGGGAATGTCCCGAAAGGTGAGCCCCGCGGCAAGGGTTGCCTTGCTCGCGCGCGAGGCTATCGAATCGTGGAAGGAACTACAGGGTACGGACGCTGGCCGACCGAGGACGCGTTGCGCCCCACCTCGGTCGCGGCCGGCCACTCGTAGAGCGCCCGCTCGTACACCTGAACCGGACCGAACGCAATGCGCGTACCGACCGAAGATCCACCGAGCCAAACATGGAGCGTCGGTGGAAGTGCCGTCGTGGTCACAAACTCTTGGGCTCGGACTACCAAAGTTCCATCCACGAAAACTGAAGCCGTGCCATTGGCGTCAAGCTGGAGGGTAACCTTGTGCCATGAGGACCCATTCGGCGCCACCGAGGCGATCAACCGTCGTTCCTGACGACCCGCCACAAACTCGACGCCCCTAAGTACGAGTCGATTGATTAGACCATCGCTGAGGAATTGTACCGGAGCGATCCAAGCGGCTGTCTCGCGTATCGTCGCGGTGTCATTCGCGGGCAACCCAAACGCCACCCGCCAGTTTTGGTAGGGGGATCCGTCGAAGGGTGTCCGGCCGTACGTCTCGATGGTCAGCCCTCGTGACCAGTCGAACGCGCGGCGCGAGAAGACGCCGCTGGTGTAGTTTTGATCGCCGTTCGAGAAGAACATCCCTCCGCCCGCGGGCCCGCCCGTCCGCTCCACGAACGGCGCCGGCTCGCCTTCGACCATCCAGTCGTTTCCCGAGAGCCCACGGGTCCAATCTTCCACGAACACCGCATCGCTGGACACCTTCTCGAGACGACGCGCTTCGACGGTGACGGTATCGGCACGCCATCCACCGTAGGACGCGACGATGGTAGCCACGCCCTCGCTGACGACGACAAAGGAACCGTCGGCCAGAGGCTCTACGGTTGTCGGGTCCGACGAGCTCAGACGGATTCGGTCGACGTGGCGTCGCGTCGTATCTCCCCTGGCGTCGATCAACGCGGCTTTCGGCACAATCGTCTCTCCCGGCGAGACGCGCTCGGGGATTGAAAGCTCGAGCCTTTCGACCCACGCCGGAGGGACCTCGATCCCCACGCGGGAACCCAGCTGGACCGGTCGTCGATGGACGAATCTATGAAGATCTTGATTCTGGGTGATCTGCCGACTCTCCCCGGTGCGGATGTCGACGACAATGAGGTCTCCGACGCCGTCTACGATTCCGATATACGCGATAATCGAAGCCGACAGCCACACCGGGCTCCGCTTCTCGCCGAGCCCAGCAGTCACGGGCCGCGGCCCACCCACGCCCGGTTCCCACACTCCGATCTGACTGAGCCCGTCGACGTCGATTATCAACGCCAACACGTCTCCCGAAGGAGACCAACTCGGAGCGGAAGACAGTAGATGGTCCTGACGCAGCTCTTCGACGAGTTGACCGTCGACGGTTGTGACCCGGATCAGGATTGAATCGCCATATGGAATCCTGCTCGCGATGAGG